>NZ_JAAHHM010000022.1:5838-123686 GCF_010692445.1 Moorena sp. SIO3E8
CGCACGTCAAGTTGTAGCATTAAAAGTAGTATAAAAACGGCAGCTTGGTAGGTATTTATACTATGTAGCTCCGATTCATTGACGTTTCTGAGGAGTCAAATTCTCAGGAAAATATTAAGCATAAATACTCAATTACTTACTCCTATTGACCACTATAATCTCCTGTCTCCTGTCTCCTGTCTCCTGTCTCCTATTTTTTATACTACATTTTGTCGTGCGGAATGTAGGTATTAGACTGAACCAGTCCCAGGTACTGAAGAACCAAAATTATTCCTTTTAAGAATTATATTATTGTTTTGTTGAAGTCAAAACTGGTTTACCTGTAACAACAACCTCTTCAATAATATCAGCTGCTCGACTCACTCCCCCTGCTCGTTTAATTGCCTCTTGTAGCCTCAAGGCATTCTTTTTATAGGAATCTTCGCTTAAGACCCGTTTGATAGCCTTTTGTAGCTTCTCTACACTCAATTTTTTCAAAGGTATGACCTCTCCTGTTCCTGTCCAAGCGATACGGGCTGCTATTGCAGGTTGCTCGTTGGTAATGGGAATAGCTACCATTGGTACTCCATTACTTAAAGAGTGTAAAGTCGTATTCATTCCGGCGTGAGTGATAGTCATAGTCGCTTTTTGTAAGAGTTCTAATTGAGGTGCATAGCCAACAACTATGGGATTGCCTGGAAAGTCTGGCAAATATTCTGGATTAACTCCCCAACCTAAAGTGATTACTAATTGAGCATCCAATCCCACACAAGCTTCTGCTATCATTTTAAAAACCCAAACGAGCCGATTTTGTAAACTTCCCATAGAAGCATAAATTAAGGGTTGTCCAGTTAATTTTTCATAAGGAAAGGGAATTGATTCTTGACTAACTGAACTTGGATAATGATACGGACCGGTGAAATGACAACAAGAAGGTAGCTCTCTTCTAGGAAATTCAAATTCAGCAGGTTGTTGACAAATTTGAGCCAATTGGGAAAAGGATTGATTGAAGTGATTATAGGGAGATAAATTCCACTGCTGACGATGGTCATTAATAATGTTTACAACATATTTATTCAACAGCTCAAGCAGTGCATAACCCACTCGGTTGCGTATAATTCCCCGCCATGAAGGGTCATAATTCCAGGACGTGGTTATGGGAGGAACGCTCATGTCCCAATTTAAAATTAAGGCATTGGATACAGTTACAAAAGGAATATCTAGATAGTTAGCGATAGTTGCTCCTTCTGTAGTACATTGATCTAATAATAATAGCTCTATACCTGCTGCTTTAATTAGGTCTGGAGCATCCCGAAGACAAATTTTTGCTGTATTGACCATCCAATTGAGTGAATACAGGAATCCCTTAAATCCACTGTAATGACCTAGTTTAGTAGATATGTCTTTTGTGGCTCCTTTGGGAAAATCAGACTTGCCAATCACCTGAAATTCTAATCCTGCTGCTATAAATTCTGGTTGAGTGTCTTCAATTCCTAATACGGTAACGCGATGACCACGCTGTTTCAGTTCGTAGCCTAACGTAGCCATAGGGTTAATATGACCAGATCCAGGAGGACAAATGATGCCAAAATGAGTCATAATACTTCCTCAATAAAATAGATTACCTTGATTAAAGATTAAGTTGATAGCGGGCTCCCAGCCCCATTGATATTTCCCCAGACTTTATTCCCATCATTGGGCAAATTGATGATATCGCAGTTATAACCCTGCTGGTTTCGGAGCTGTCTCAGTGGCTAATTGACTTTGCCAAAACCCGCCAAAGCGAAAAAATTGCCAATGACACTCAAGATCCTAAGGTCAAGACTGTGGATGTAGACTCTATGGGTGTCTAGTCAAGGGTCTTGAAAGGGTTCAGGCAGAAGTAGATTGACACAATTACTTCTGCATTTTTTTTTCGGTAATTTCCCCTTGAGGGTCTGTCTGTGGTTAGTGGTTAGTGGGTACTGCTACCAACTTTAGAGGTGTACAGCTGTGCCTCTGTACTAACAAGGTTCTGGAGTAATTCAGCAGATTCGACTCACTCAGCTGATGGACAGTACTCGCCCTAATCACTGCCATTGTTTGAACAGATAAGGATGAGCGATCAGCGCGGTTCAGTTACAACGGAAGACAACTATCATATTTCCCGGATGTGGGAAAAAGTAACCGGCAAAAGCATAAAACATCAGTAGCGGGGAAGTTAATATAGTTCCTAGGCGAGGCGGTTCAGTTGCAACATCAATCATGTTTCCCGTACAACGAACATAAGTAAAAATAAATCTGGGATTCAGCGTGGGATACAAGCTGTTGCCTGACCACCGTTTGTAGACTTTTACGACTTCTAAACCATTACTTAACCCCAAATTCAATAGCGCTTTCTCTGAGAGAATATGTTGATGGTAAGGTTGGTGTAACATGGTGAGGTATGAGTCAGACAATTCAATCTCATCGGCATTGGGTGTTCCTACGACCAACAACCCACCTTTTTTCAAACAGCTAACCAATTGACCGAAAACTTTCCGTGGTTCCTTGAGGTGTTCAATTACTTGATCGGTGAAAATTATATCGTATTCATGATCTAAAACACTTTGGTCAGAGTACTTGGGAATATAGGAATCGTAACCAAAAGCATTGTTGTAACCTAGCTGATGTAAGAACGAAAGGAATAATCCTTGGTTACACCCAAAATCTAGAAGCTTATGATTCTTTTTAAATCCATGTTTAAGTAAGAGTTTAAGCGGACCTTGATAAGCCAGACGACTGATGAAATTATTGAACCGTAGATTGTTGATGGGATAGTCTGCATAATAATAGTCTAGATCTACTGAGTCTTTAGAATGTAGAGAATGGCAAGATGAACATCGCCAGACGGTAAACTTTTGCTCTTTAAACTTTCGGACATTAGAAGAAATTTGTCTAACATCTTTAGCCTGTTTAAAAGTTCCAGGATTGTCACAAACATTACAAACAGTAGACTCACCCATAATTATTGCCTCACTAGTTCAAGTAATCTGCTATGAATTGACCTATAAGCTGTTCAGTATTTAGATTGGGATACCTAAATTGCTCAAAGGGAATCGGGAATCGGGAATCGGGAATCGGGAAAAACCAATTTAAATGCGTATCAGCTTAGTAATTGACCTATACCAACTATTTGGTCTTCAATTGATAATTTTTGTCCAGCACCTCCCCCAGGCTTTATTAGCCGGACTTTTTGATTTTCAATTTTTTCTTGATTGGGAATTACTTTTCGGACAATGTTCATGCTTCCATTAAGTTACAGTTTCAAACCCACATTCCGCACGTCAAGTTGTAGCATTAAAAGTAGTATAAAAACGGCAGCTTGGTAGGTATTTATACTATGTAGCTCCGATTCATTGACGTTTCTGAGGAGTCAAATTCTCAGGAAAATATTAAGCATAAATACTCAATTACTTACTCCTATTGACCACTATAATCTCCTGTCTCCTGTCTCCTGTCTCCTGTCTCCTATTTTTTATACTACATTTTGTCGTGCGGAATGTAGGTATTAGACTGAACCAGTCCCAGGTACTGAAGAACCAAAATTATTCCTTTTAAGAATTATATTATTGTTTTGTTGAAGTCAAAACTGGTTTACCTGTAACAACAACCTCTTCAATAATATCAGCTGCTCGACTCACTCCCCCTGCTCGTTTAATTGCCTCTTGTAGCCTCAAGGCATTCTTTTTATAGGAATCTTCGCTTAAGACCCGTTTGATAGCCTTTTGTAGCTTCTCTACACTCAATTTTTTCAAAGGTATGACCTCTCCTGTTCCTGTCCAAGCGATACGGGCTGCTATTGCAGGTTGCTCGTTGGTAATGGGAATAGCTACCATTGGTACTCCATTACTTAAAGAGTGTAAAGTCGTATTCATTCCGGCGTGAGTGATAGTCATAGTCGCTTTTTGTAAGAGTTCTAATTGAGGTGCATAGCCAACAACTATGGGATTGCCTGGAAAGTCTGGCAAATATTCTGGATTAACTCCCCAACCTAAAGTGATTACTAATTGAGCATCCAATCCCACACAAGCTTCTGCTATCATTTTAAAAACCCAAACGAGCCGATTTTGTAAACTTCCCATAGAAGCATAAATTAAGGGTTGTCCAGTTAATTTTTCATAAGGAAAGGGAATTGATTCTTGACTAACTGAACTTGGATAATGATACGGACCGGTGAAATGACAACAAGAAGGTAGCTCTCTTCTAGGAAATTCAAATTCAGCAGGTTGTTGACAAATTTGAGCCAATTGGGAAAAGGATTGATTGAAGTGATTATAGGGAGATAAATTCCACTGCTGACGATGGTAATTAAGAATGTTTACAATATATTTATTCACCAGCTCAAACAGTGCATAACCCACTCGGTTGCGTATAATTCCCCGCCATGAAGGGTCATAATTCCAGGACGTGATTAAGGGAGGAACGCTCATGTCCCAATTGGAAATTAAGGCATTGGATACAGTTACAAAAGGAATATCTAGATAGTTAGCGATAGTTGCTCCTTCTGGAGTAGCTTGATCTAATAATAATAGCTCTATACCTGCTGCTTTAATTAGGTCTGGAGCATCCCGAAAATTTATTTTTGCTGTATTGACAGCCCAATTGAGTGAATACAGGAATCCCTTAACTCCACTGTAATGACCTAGTTTAGTAGATATATCTTTTGTGGCTCCTTTGGGAAAATCAGACTTGCCAATCACCTGAAATTCTAATCCTGCTGCTATAAATTTTGGTTGAGTGTCTTCAACTCCTAATGCGGTAACGCGATGACCACGCTGTTTCAGTTCGTAGCCTAACGTAGCCATAGGGTTAATATGACCAGACATAGGAGGACACATGATGCCAAAATGAGTCATAATACTTCCTCAATAAAATAGATTACCTTGATTAAAGATTAAGTTGATAGCGGGCTCCCAGGAGCTCCATTTTGGCTTTAAATGCTTTACCCGTGACCACCACACTGTATGACCGCGATTAATTAATTCCGGCACAAGGACAGCCATGGGGTTAACATGTCTGGTGGCTGGAGTTGTGGCAATGAGAATACGAGCCATGGTTACTCTCCCTCTTTGCGCAGGTAAAAACAGGCTTGATCTCCCTCTTTATTTTGATTGAGTATTACTGCGCGATCTTCAAATTCTTGTAACTCGTCGTAGGAAAAAAAGATAAACTCCTCTGGATTTTGAATGAAGGTTGAAAAAAATTCCATTAAAGTTATACCTTTTTGATAAAGCTCACTGCCATAAAATTGGAAACCATTGGAGTCATAGACCTCTTTTTCGATAGAAAAACCCACTGTTTCTGCCAAAATGCGAATACTCTTATTTGTATGTAAAAATAGGTGGCGAGGAGGGTCTAATTGCACCCACTGTGCACCATACTTCTTCCAAGCATAGGAGCCAGCTACGGGTATGCGTAGCAACAGCAATTGGTTAGGCTTCAAGAGTTTGTGGAGGTTTTGTAGGGTTCCTACTGGATCGGGGATATGCTCGTAGGAGTGGTGGAGCATAATAAAGTCATAGCTTCCTTCCAATCTATCTAAGGTGCGATTGAGTACTCTTACCCCAGGCTTAGGGTTTAAGTCTTCTTTGATGTAGGGATCTACTCCCGTGAGATTAGAGTATCCAGCTTCATGTAGATCTAAGAGCATACGTCCAGCACCGCTACCCACATCTAAAATTGCTGCATCAAGACCCACGCCAGCTAATTCAACCCAATACCTGACTGGCGGCCCCAAATTAATGGGTTTGGGTGGGTCGGGTAATTTTTCCTGATCGCCATAGGCATAGTATTCTTCGGGATAGTATTTACTGAGATTCGCTGGAATTTCCACAATTTGGACACAACCGCAATTCGGGCACTCGAAATACTCAAACTTGTCCCTAAAGCCAAACATCATTTCTTTTGCAAAGAAGGGCTTATTGTTTTCGGTATTTCCACAAACTTGACATTTATACATATGTATTTTCCTTCTTGTGATTAATTTGCTAGAGGTTTGTTACCTGGTTGACTGACAAAAAGTGAAATCAAAAGTGTTCAAATGGTTATGTGTAAGTAGGTGGGCATAAATAAACGTTAAAACTCAAAATCCGAAAATTAAGCTGGAATCCTGTATTCATAGGGTTTTCATGATTTTGAATTTCAATCGCTATTTTACACTTAATTACGCCCACCTACTTAGGATAACCTACTAAAATATCATCTTGACCAGTGTAACGATAAAGCAGAACTTGAAAAGCAGCCAACAGAGCCATATTAAGAGTTACCTCTTCTTGTTTAGCCAGTTCCTTTAGTTGCAGAGTCAGTTTTTCAGATAACTTGAAAGGGTAAGCAGCACTGTTATCAGTTTATAGAGGCGATCGCGGTCTATCACTAGGCAAATTCAATACTGGCAACTCCCCGGCCAGTTTTTGTTGCCAGTATTCCCAAAGTTTTTCTCCTTTTTCTCCCTCTACTAATTATTTTGGCCAACGAACATAATCTGGCTTCATAGTTTCACCTCTATCCTGTTAATATTTTCAATGTTATTCATTATTCCGTTTTTTCCTAATAGCCTAGCTCAATAGCTGGACTTCAATCAATTAGACATCTCCAATCATAAAAAATAAAATCAAGAGATTGACACTCCCCACTGATAGAATCAGGGGGATTCTTGGTTCATAGACCCGTCTTGCTCAACCAGGCCGGAACCAGGAAGAGTAGAGGACAGATCTCCCCAAGCGTTTTGATAAGTTCCCGTATGCCCTACGGTACTCAAGGCTCTGGTTAGGATATTTTTGGCAGCATTATGATCGCGATCTAACCGACACCCACATTTGCAGATATGGGTTCGAGTTGATAATGATTTTTTTACTACCTCGCCGCAACTAGAACAATTTTGGCTCGTGTAAGCCGGATTTACTGCAATAGTTATCCGACCAAACTTTTGGCCAAAGTATTCTAGCCATTCCCGAAACTTGTACCAACCTGCATCATTAATAGACTTAGCCAGACAATGGTTTTTAACCAAGTTTTTAACCCTTAAATCTTCATAGGCTACCAGGTCGTTAGACCGGATTACGCAACGTGCCAGTCTCTTGGCATGTTCTTCACGCTGTCTACTTATTTTAAGGTGTGTCCTACCTAGCCTATTAATAGCCTTATTTCGGTTAGCTGAGCCTTTCTTTTTTCGAGAAACTCGACGCTGATAAAACTTTAATCGTTTTTCGCCTTTACGGTAGAATCTGGGATTGGGTTCTGAGTAGCCATCCGAATCGGTATAAAACTCTTTGAGACCTACGTCTAAACCAACGGTAAAACCTGTAGCTTCTAACGGCTCTGAGTTATCTACTTTGACGCAGAACTGGACATAATATCCATCAGCTTTTTTTACTATACGAACCCGCTTGATTAGCTTTTGCTCGAAGCGCCACAAATCCCAGGTACCCTTGAGTTTAATCTGCCCGATTCCTTTTTTATCGGTAAATTTGATGGATTTCTTGTCGGAGGACAATTTCCATCCAGATTGCTTATACTCGACCGACCTAGAATGTTTCTTGAAACGAGGATAGCCTTTTTTCCCAGGAACCTTTTTTTTGCAGTTATCAAAGAAATGCTTAATAGCACGCTCTACATTTTCTACAGAGGCTTGACAAGCATGACTATTGAGGTCTTTGACGAATTCAAACTCTTCTCTTAATTGAGTGTTATATCGATAGAGTTCTTTCTTCCCTGTCCCACGATTATCCATCCAGTACCGAAGTACTTTGTTGCGGACGAAACGAGCCGTTATAATAGCTTCATTTACTGCTAATTTTTGAGACTCTTTTAGAATAGCTTTGAACTCCATGACCAGCACTCAAAATCACCTCCTTTTTTCGGTTGATTTTATACTATTATAGTCTACAATCTGCTGACAAAAATTCCGGATTTTTAGGGAATAAATTCCCGTTCGGGCTAACCCCATAGATAGAATCTAGGGGCTTGCGCCCTCAGGGCTTTCGGTCATATCAAATCGGGTGGCTTTGGAGTAATATAATTCTATAGCTTCACGCACCAATACCCTATATATAGTGCCTTAGCGTAAGCCATGATTGTGTCCAACTTTTTATCTTTGAATTACCTATAGAGTCCCTTATCAGGGGTTGATAAATCAAGATATGAAACTTTATCTGACTTGTGCATAGATTAGCATTTGCCGTTATCATTAGCAGGCGATAAATATACATGGGAGCCCCTCAATCGCTTCTGAGCAATTTTACGCTCCGTCTCATTATCACTTACTGGGAAATGCGCTAACGCTACTTCGTCTACTTTTCCTTCGTGAGTCAAAGGTAAACTTGATACCGGAACATAAGCTCCTGGCATCATGTATGGAGGTAACTGCTGTTGAATTTCGGATTGTAATTGTTGGGGGTTCCAAACTCCCGCCACCACAACATAAGCTACTAGGAATGTTTGAGGAACTAATACATAAGCTTGTTCTACTCCGGCAACTGATAACAGGGCAGTTTCTATGTCTGCTAGTTCTATTCGCTTTCCTTGAATCCATGTATGCCGTTGTTTGGCATCGATTATTTCTAGATAACCTTGGTTGTGATAACGACCTATATCTCCTGTTTGGAATAGTTTACCTAATTGTGGGTGTTCAATAAATTTCTGTGATGTCTGTTGCTGTTGATGCAGATACCCTCTAGCTAAACTGGAACCTCCAATATAGATTTCTCCTGGTACTCCTGTGGGAACAGGGTCTTGGTGTTTGTCTAATACATAAACTGATAACCGACCAGGCTTGCCTACGGGTACATTTTCTCTGGGAGGTTCTTCTAGCCATTGCCAGTGAGTGACTTCTCCTCCTGCTTCTGGGAGACTGTAGAAGTTGTGTAATGAAACTGGGTAACTTTCGATAAATTTGTTTGCTATTTCTGTGGATAGAGTTTCTCCACTGCATAGTAGTGTATGCCAACTCTTCAAAGATGCTGCCTCCTTAGTTGTATTTAACCAAGTGGGTAATTCTGACGGATACAGGTGAACTATGGTGATTTTGTGCTGGCTGATTAATTTCTGTAATTCTGTTGGTTCGTTATTTGCAGCTATAACTACACTACCACCACCGATCAGAGGTAAAACTATCTCCAGAAGAGCAACATCTTGACTCAGAGATGTTTTATGCAGTACAATGTCTTGATTAGTTGTTTTCAACGTTTCTTGTAGCCATTGTAAGCGTTGAACTACAGCCTGATGTTCTACTAGCAAGCAAGATGCTCGCGTTGGAGTTGGATTGAGGATATAGGCAAGATTAGTGACTGTTGTTGCTGTATTTGGGTTATCTGTATTCTGTTTGGCTATTAATTCCCACTCATTGTCTAGACACAGAATTTGAGCATTAGATTCAGGAATTTCTGATTTGAGGTTGTTTAGGGTTAATATTACCGAAATTGACTGCAAATCCTGCGATCTGTTTGTTGGATCTATTGCTACATAGGCTCCTCCTGCTTTGAGTATTGCTAATAAACCAACTATTCTTTCTACAGTAGGGTCAATATATATGCCTATTGGTGTTTCTGGGATTATGCCTAAACTTAATAGATGGTGGGCGAGTTGGTTAGCTTTTTCGTTGAGCTGTGCGTAGGTTAGTTGTCGATCCTCAAATATTAAGGCTACTGCATCTGGGTTCTTTTCAACAACGTTCTCAAATAACTGATGGATACATTTGTCTGTTGGATAATCTGTTTTGGTATTGTTCCATTCCTGTAGAATTTTCTGTTTTTCTGCTGCTGTAATTAGGGGGAGTTTCGAGATTTTTTCTTGGGGGTTGGCTACTATTGCTTTTAGTAGAGTTAGGAAATTTTCCATCATCCTAGTGATGGTTGCTCCGTCAAATATGTCTGTGTTGTAAACAAAATGGCATTCTATACCCGATCCTGATTGTGCTTCCCACAGAACCACTGTTAAATCATATTGAGTAGTGCCTTGAACTATTTCAAAACTCGAAGTCACCCTTAATCCTGGTAGTTTCCAAGAGTTGATTGTTCCTAAATTTATGAAGTCAAAGTACACTCGCACCAGAGGGTTTTCGCCGAAGTTACTTTCTGGAAGAAGTTCCTCTACTAGCTTTTTAAATGGTAAATCCTGATGTTTATATGCTTCTTGAGTTGTTTGTTTGACTTGAGTTAACAATTGGGTAAAGCTAGAGTCATCTGAGCACTGAGAACGAATTGCCAGCATTCCTGCAAACATACCAATTAATGGTTCGATTTCGACTTGGGTACGGTTAGAAATTGCTGCACCTATTATTAATTCAGGCTCTCTACTATAATTATACAGTAAGACAATAAATGCACTCAGCAGAGTCGTAAACAATGTTGTATCTGACCCCTGACCTAGTTGCGTGAGTTTCTGTATCAAGTTCTGATTGAGTTGAAATATTTCTGCTCCTCCCTGGAAGCTTTGTATTTCTGGACGTCGGCGGTCTGTTAGTAGAGGTGATATTGAGAAAGTTCCTGCTAGTTTTTGTCTCCAGTAGCTCAGATGTTCTTCTAATACCTCTGCTGTGAGTGTCTGTCGTTCCCAGTGGGCGTAGTCGGTATATTGAATGGGTAGTTCTGATAATGGGGAGGGTTTTCCTTGGCTGTAGGCTTCATACAATGTATATAGTTCTGAGCTTAGTATGCCAGCAGACCAACCGTCAACTATTATGTGGTGCAAGGATAACACTAATATATGAGTTTCTGGGCTGAGTTGTACTAAGGTGGCACGCAACAGGGGGCCTTGGGCTAGGTCAAAGGGTTTTTTGGCTTCAGTACTGACTAGTTGTTTGAGTTGGGTTGCTTGTTCTGGTGATGATGGTAATTCTACTATTGACAGATTGATGTTGGCAACGGTGGAAATTACTGGTATGGGTTTTCCGTCTACGATGGGGAAACTAGTCCGTAGGATTTCGTGTCGTCGGATGATTTCGTTGAAAGCTTGCTCTAAGGCTGTTATATTGAGCAGACCTTCTATTTTTATAAGCATTAATATATTGGATATTAATCGAGTTTCCGGCGAGAACTGATCCCAAAAGTACATCCATTTTTGAGCCTCGGATAGGAACAAATGCTCCGAAAGGGAAATAGGCTTAATCCGACGAATAGTTAATCTTTTATCAGTTGTTTGGAATAGGTTGCGATCGCTTTGATTTAATTGTTCATTGAGTTGATTTGAGATAGTAGCAATGCTTATCCCTTCCATAAATGTTGTAATTGGAACATCCACTTCTAAGTCACTTTGAATTTGATTTCTTAGATCAATTGACATTAGAGAATCCAGTCCCATTTGATTTAGTGGTTTGTCTATATCGACGATTAGATGATTTTTTATGCCTAATACTCGAGCTGCTTTTTTTTGGATATAAACAATTAATATCTTTTCTCGTTCGCTCTGGGAAACTGATTTTAATTGTTCTAAAAGCAGATTATCCTTAGTTTCCTTTGTAGTTTTTGAAGTAGTTCTTTCCCAGAAATCTGCCAAAAACGGCCACCGTGCCACTCTCTCCTGCCACCCTGACCATTCAATAGGCATCACCCCTACTTCCACATCCGAACCACTCATCAATAGTTCTAAAGACTCCAATACCTGAGCTGGAGATATTACACCCATCTCCTGCTTACTTACCTTCACATCTGATCCTCCCTTAGCCGCCTCTTCCACTTGAGAAACTCCACCCCAATGAATACTCAATCCTGGTAATCCCTGAGCGCGACGATAATGGGCTAAACCATCCAGGAAAGCATTAGCAGAGGAATGATTTCCCTGACCAGCAGAACCTAAGAGAGACGCTACCGAAGAAAACAGCACAAAAAAGTCCAATGATTGATTTTGACTCAATTGATGCAAGTGCCAAGCACCCTGCACTTTTGGTGCCATCACCCGCTCAAAACTAGACCAACTCTGGTTTTTTAGCACTCCATCTGATAACATCCCCCCCGAATGAATCACTCCTGCTAACGGTCTGTTGGACTCCTCAATCCTCTGCCACACACCTCTCATGGATTCCCCATCAGACACATCGGCCTTTTCCACTACCACGGACACTCCTGCCATTTCTAACTCTGTTATTTTTTTCCGAGATGCATCATCCGGTGAACTGTGTCCTAACAATACCAAATGTTTAGCCCCCTTAGACACCATCCAATTTGCTACCAGTAAACCTAAACCTGCCATACCTTCTGTAATCAAATAGCTAGCATCACTACGGAAACTTAAAGACTTTTGAGTCTTAGCATCAGCTTGTTGTGTCACTGGTTGCCGATGACTACTTGCTACCAACCGAGCTACATAACGACTATCTCCACGCCATGCTACCTGGTCTTCCCTATCCTCGGACCAAATTTCATCAAATAGTGCATCAGCTTGACCCTCTATAGTCCCCTCTGGGTCTAAATCTATACAAGTACAGTTCAACTCTGGATGTTCCAAGCTAATCACTTTACCCATTCCCCATACCGAAGATTGAGCTACTCCTGGTATTATCGGATGATTATCAGGCACCGCCTGAGCACCACTTGTCACTAACCATAATCGAGGGACAGTTGATAATCCGCCTTTCACCAATGCTTGTACTAAAGATAGAGTTGTGCCACAGCCTAACTTCGATAAACTTCTTAACTCCTCAGAATTAATAGCTTGAACCACTCCGGCTTCAGTCGTCCAACATTGTACTACTCCATACAATGCTCGTGAGTTCCCTGCCACTGTCTGTATTACTTTCTCAAAATCTTCAGCTTGATGAGGATTAATACTCAACTCTCCCGGAGCTATCTGTTCATACTTTTCTCCCGCAAATACTAAACTACAAACCTCTTCCTTAGAACGGAGTAAGTTCGCTAACTTCTGCCCTACTCCCTTAGAGTCTGCCAGTATCAACCAACTCTTAGAACCATCATTCCTTTCTTCTAACTTCCTTTGAGACCCTTGAGCTACAATTACCGCTTGCTCTGACAATGTTTCTGCCATTCCCTCCACTTCTGGCATAGTAACTACTTCCGTAAAACCTGTTTCTCTCAAAACATGATGCCATTTGTCTCTACTCAACAAAGGATAATCTGGTCGTAATTCATAATCCCTGAATTTCCACCATCCTTCTAACAGTCCAAATACTAAATCTACCCATATTGTTTTAGCTGTTGCTTCAGATAACACCAACATTCCCCCATCTGCTAACAGTTCTCGCACATGAGATAACGTCTGCTTCATATCTGTCGTTGCATGAAGTACATTAGCTGCAATAATTACATCATATTGATGAGCCTCAAATCCTTGAGTTGTCGGGTCTACTTCTATATCTAAAGTTTGATACTTTATGAACTTATAATCCTGGAATTTCTCTTGAGCTTTGGCTGTAAATAATGCCCCTATATCCGTGAATGTATATTCAGTTTGCTGAGGATTTAGATGAGGTAGGATATAGCTGGTTGTCCCTCCTGTTCCCCCTCCTATTTCCAAAAATCGTATTCCTCGGCTTTTGGGTAATTTTTCTATAGCTTTGGTGATGGATTTTTCTACTATTGTGTTCATCACTTTCGTTACTGTTGACTCTTCATAAAGTTGAGTCGCTGCCGTCAAATCTCCTTGGGGGAACACTAACTCTACAGGGTCTATTGCTCCTCGTAATACCCCACTTAGTTTAGAGCCACAACGCTCCAGTAGTGTCAATGCTGCTGTTTCTTCTGGATATTTCTTCTGTAAACTGCTGATTTTTTCAGTCGGCTTGACTTCAGCTAAGGTTTGTGCTACTTCCCACTGCTGATTATTATATTTGAGTATTCCTGACTCTGTTAATATTTGCAGCAAACGCTTAAATAGTGGTCTATGGGTGGGAACTATACCTAATTTTTGGGCTGCTACATCAAATGCAAAGCTTTCCGTTGGTTTGTATGACCAACTCATTAACTGTAACGCTTGTACTATATATTCTCTGCTTAATTCTTCTAAGCTTGTTTGAACAGACGCACTTTTTTCATTATCTACTTGAGTTACTAACTCTGTCAGAGTAGGAGTTAATTTTTGGTTGATTTCTATAGGAGGTATGAGGAAATCTGGTGGTAGTAGTTTACCTAAAATACCTTTGTTTCTCCACTCTACTTCATACAACCAATTTTCTATTGATGTAGTTACTGCTGCTAATTGTTCCTGGTATTGTTTGGCTAATACGTCTAATATTTCTGGTAAAAGTTTAAGTTGTTCTGGTGAAAAATTTACTACTGTTTCTAGTTGTTGGGTAAGAGCTTCTGTTTTTCCTTGACTCAGTAGTTTAATAATTGGAATCTCACTAATATTTTCTGTGTTTTGATGTTCTTTATGTTCTTTGTCTGCTGTTTCCACCCAATAACGTTCCCGTTGGAATGGATATGTGGGTAATGCTACTTTCTGACGATTATAGTCGGAGTCAAATCCTGACCAATCTATTTTTACTCCTTTTACATATAATTGTCCTAAGCTATAGAGCATTTGTTGCCATTCATCCACTCCTGGACGTAATGAGGGCAACCATTCTCCTACATCTTCTGTTACACATTGCCTTCCCATTCCTAACAATATTGGCTTAGGTCCGATTTCTAGGAAGGTTTCATATCCTTGCTCTTCTAGAGTTTTCATACTCTGGGCAAATCTCACTGGTTGACGCACATGAGCTACCCAATAGTCAGCCGTGGTTATTTCTCCACCTACTTCAGTACCTGTAACATTTGATATTAGTGGTATTTTTGGTCGATTATAGGTGACCTGTTTGGCCACTGCTTCAAATTCTGTTAACATTGGTTCCATCAATGGGGAATGGAAAGCATGGGATACCTGTAGCTGCTTAGTCTTAATTCCGTCTGATTCTAATTTGTTACAAATATTTCCTATGGCTTTACTCTCACCTGAAATTACTATACTTTCTGGTCCGTTAACTGCTGCTATTGTTACTTGGGAAGTATATTCTTTTATGGCCTCTGTTACCTGAGATTCTGATGCCATTACCGATACCATCTCACCACCGGAGGGTAACTGTTGCATCAATTTTCCTCGCATAGCTATTAGTTTGAGACCATCTTCTAGGCTAAATACTCCTGTAATGCAAGCTGCTACATATTCTCCGACACTGTGACCCATAACTACCGACGGTTTGATTCCCCATGATTCCCATAATTTAAAGAGGGCGTATTCCAGGGCAAATATAGCCGGTTGGGTGTAAGCTGTTTGGTCAAGTAGACTTGAATTTTGTGCATCTTTGGGGTAGATGATTTCTAATATAGATGTTTCTAGATCGGGTTGGAGAATTTGGTCACATTGCTCTAAAGCTTGACGGAAAGTTGGTGCTTGTTCATACAGTTCCCTTCCCATATTTATATACTGGGAACCTTGGCCTGTAAATAGGAATGCTATTTTGGGACTTTCACTATTTGGTTTTCCTGAAAACACTCCTACTAATTCTGACTGAGTTTTCCATCCCTGCAGTTTCTCTATTAATTCTGTGGGTGAAGATGCGACCGCCCCTAGTCGATGATTAAACTGAGCGCGTCCAGTGTTAGCTGTATAGCATACATCTGCTAGTTCTAATTCTGTATTTTTTTCTAAATAATTTTGATAATTACTGACCTGATCTTCTAAAGCCTTTTCTGTTTTGGCTGACAGAGTCAATAAATGCAACGGACGCTCTAGAGCCTTTTCACTTCTGACTTCTGACTTCTGACTTCTGACTTCAGTAGGAGCTTCTTCTATAACTACATGAGCATTAGTGCCACTAATACCAAAAGAACTAACCCCTGCTATGCGACTTTTACCATTTGTCAACCAAGAGGTCAGCTTAGTCGCGACTTGTACTGGTAATTGGTCCCAATTAATATAAGGATTTGGCTGCTTGAAATGGAGTGATGGAGCTATTTTCCGATATTGCAGTTGCAAAACTACCTTCATTAAACTGGCAATTCCTGCTGCTCCCTCCAAGTGACCAATATTAGTCTTGACTGAACCAATGATTACAGGTTGCTCTTGAGAGTGAGTTTTTCCAAAGACTGCTCCTATTGCTCCTACTTCAATAGGGTCTCCCAAGGAAGTTCCTGTGCCATGAGCTTCTATATAACTGATACTAGCTGGGTCTACTCCTCCATTTTCCATGGCTTGACGAATTACTGCTTGCTGAGACGGGCCATTAGGTACAGTCAATCCACTGGTATCACCATCTTGGTTAATGGCAGTTCCGCGAATCACAGCCAGAATATTATCCCCATCGGCTACAGCATCAGACAAACGCTTGAGTATGACCATACCACATCCTTCACCACGGGCAAATCCATCTGCGGTAGCATCAAAAGTCTTGGAACGACCATCGGGAGATAACATTCGTGCCTTAGACAAAAAGATGCTAGACCCTGGAGATATTATTGCATGTACTCCTCCCGCTAGAGCTAAATTACACTCTCTATTTCTTAAACTGGTCGTAGCTAAATGGACACTCACTAGGGAAGAGGAACAAGCTGTATCTATTGCCAAACTGGGTCCTTTGAGCCCCAGAAGGTAAGAAATTCTTCCTGATGCTGCACTGGGGCTATTTCCTGAACCTAGATAAGCATCAATTTGTTCAAAACCTTGAGTTAATATCTTTTGAGCATAGTCATTACTATAAATGGCAACAAAGACACCAGTAGAGCTTCCTGTAAGTTTTTGAGGATTAATTCCTGAACGCTCTAAGGCTTCCCAACTCACTTCTAGAAGTAATCGGTGTTGAGGGTCTAGATGAATTGTTTCTTTGGGAGAAATACCAAAGAAAGTGGGATCAAACTCTTGTATTCGCTCCATGAAGCATCCATAACGAGTAGACATTTTACCAGGAGCGGTAGGGTCAGAGTCATAATATTTATTAATAGGCCATCGGTCTGGTGGCACTTCCGTAATCGCATCTACTCCGTTTTGTAAAAGTTCCCAGAAGGCTTCAGGGGTAGATCGGCCTCCTGGAACACGGCAACCCATTCCAATGATGGCGATTGGTTCCTTGCTTTGATTTTCGTACCTTTCTAGTTTGGAGCGTGCATCTTTGAGGGCTTTAATCGCTCTTTCTAAAGGTAAGTTTCGTTCTTTTTCTTGTGTTTGTTTCTCATTCATGTTGTATTTCATGTTGTCTTAATAAGGTAAGTTTACAAGTAGTTTTAGTAAGTTGTGTGGGTTTTTGATATAATTTCCAGGTTGATCCACAAAATTTATTGTTATTTAAATTAATTTTTCTAATTCTTCAATTTCTCTAATAAATGATGCTTCTAATTCAACTTCTGTCAGTGAGCTAGGGTCTGATAACTCGGATGACTTTTCTTCATGTAAGTTAGGCGATCGCAACTCAGTATTCTCTTGTTGAACATCTATTAAGTTTAATTGTTGGGCCAAGTAATCTACTAGCTTATTAAGCTTTGGATAATCAAAAGCAAGAGTAGAAGGTACTGAACACTTCAAACTACTTTGCAACTTATTCCTCAACTCCACAGAAGTCAAAGAGTCCATACCCAAATCAAAAAATCCTGTATCCATTGCAATTGATTCAGGATGACTAATTCCCAACACTTGAGCCACCTGACGACGCACATGAGCTACCAACAACAAACGACGCTCATTAGGAGGTGTAGCCTCCAACTTTAACAGAAAATCTGACTTCGATGGTTCTGCCACCTCGAATATAGTTTCCTGCCAATCCGCCAAAAACGGCCACTGCGCCACTTTTTTCTGCCACCCTGACCAGTCAATAGGCACCACCCCTACTTCCACATCCGAACCACTCATCAATAGTTCTAAAGACTCCAAGACCTGAGCCGGAGATATTACACCGATCCCCTGCTTACCTGCCCTCACATCTACTCCTCGTTCCGCCGCCAATCCCACTTGAGAAACTGCACCCCAATGAATACTCAATCCTGGTAACCCCATAGTTCGACGATAATGAGCCAAACCATCAAGAAACCCATTAGCTGCAGAATAATTTCCCTGACCAGGGGAACCCAACAGAGATGCTACCGAAGAAAACAGCACAAAAAAGTCCAATGATTGATTTTGACTCAATTGATGCAAATGCCAAGCACCCTGCACTTTTGGTGCCATCACCCGCTCAAAACTAGACCAACTCTGATTTTGTAGCACTGCATCCGATAACATTCCTGCCGCATGAATCACTCCTCCTAAGGGTCTATTTGACTCCTCTATTCTCTGCCACACACCTCTCATCGATTCCCAATCAGATACATCGGCTTTTTCCACTACCACTTCCGCTCCGGCCATTTCTAACTCTGTTATTTTTTTCCGAGATGCATCATCCGGTGAACGGCGTCCTAACAATATTAAATGTTGAGCACCCTTTGACACCATCCAATTAGCTACCAGTAAGCCTAAAGCTCCCATACCTCCTGTAATCAAATAGCTAGCTCCAGAACGGAAACTTAAAGACTTTTGAGTCTTAGCATCGGCTTGTTGTGTTTGAGTTACCACAATTGGTTGCCGATGATGACTACCCACCAACCGAGCCACATAACGACTATCCCCACGCCATGCTACCTGGTATTCCTTATCCTCAGACCAAATTTCTTTAAATAGCGCATCAGCCTGACCCTCTAGAGTCTCCTCTGGATCTAAATCTAGACGAGTACAGTTCAACTCTGGATGTTCCAAGCTAATCACTTTTCCCATTCCCCACACCGAAGATTGAGCTACTCCTGGGATCGCCGGATGATTTGACGGCACCGCCTGAGCACCATTTGTCACTAACCATAATCGAGGGACAGTTGATAACCCGCCTTTTACCAATGCTTGTACTAAAGATAGAGTTGTGCCACAGCCTAACTTCGATAAACTTCTTAACTCCTCAGAATTAATCGTTTGACCCACTCCAGCTTCCGTTGTCCAACATTGTACTACTCCATACAATGATGGTGACTTCCCTGCCACTGTCTCTATTACCTCCTCAAAATCTTTAGCTTGATGAGGATTAATACTAAACTCTCCCGGAGCTATCTGTTGATACTTTTCTCCCGCAAATACTAAAGTACAAACCTCTTCCTTAGAGCGGAGTAAGGTCGCTAACTTCTGCCCTACTCCCTTAGAGTCTGCCAGTATCAACCAACTCTTAGAACCATCATTCCTTGGTTCTAACTTCCTTTGAGACCCTTGAGCTACAATTACCGCTTGCTCTGACAATGCTTCTGCCATTCCTTCCACTTCTGGCATCGTCACTACTTCCGTAAAACCCGTTTCTCTCAACAGTTGATGCCATTGGTCTCTACTCAATAAAGGATAATCTGGTCGTAATTCACGATCGCTGAATTTCCACCGTTCTTCTAACACTCCAAAGACTAAATCTACCCATTTGGTTTTAGATGTTGCTTCAGATAAGACCAACATTCCCCCATCTGCTAATAATTCTCGCACATGGGATAATGTCTGCTTCATATCTGTAGTTGCATGAAGTACATTATCTGCAATAATTACATCATATTGATGAGCCTCAAATCCTTGACTTTTCGGGTCTACTTCTATATCTAAAGTTTCATACTTTATGAACTTATAATCCTGGAATTTCTCTCTAGCTCTGGCTGTAAATAATCTCCCTATATCCGTGAATGTATATTCGGTTTGCTGAGGATTTAGATGAGGTAGGATATAGCTTGTGGTTCCTCCTGTTCCCCCTCCTATTTCCAAAAATCGTATTCCTCGGCTTTTGGGTAATTTTTCTATAGCTTTGGTGATGGATTTTTCTACTATTGTGTTCATCACTTTCGTTACTGTTGACTCTTCATAAAGTTGAGTCGCTGCTGTCAAATCTCCTTGGGGGAACACTAACTCTACTGGGTCTATTGCTCCTCGTAATACCCCACTTAGTTTAGACCCACAACGATCCAGTAGTGTCAATGCTGCTGTTTCTTCTGGATATTTCTTCTGTAAACTGCTGATTTTTTCAGTCGGCTTGACTTCAGCTAAGGTTTGTGCTACTTCCCACTGCTGATTATTTGACTTGAGTATTCCTGACTCTGTTAATATTTGTAGCAAACGCTTAAATAGTGGTCTATGGCTGGGAACTACACCTAATTTTTGGGCTGCTACATCAAATGCAAAGCTTTCTGTTGGTTTGTATGACCAACCCATTGACTGTAATGCCTGTACTATATAGTCTACGCTTAATCTATCCAAGCTTGTTTGAACAGACGCACTTTTTTCATTATCTACCTGAGTTATTAATTCTGTCAGAGTAGGAGTTAATTTTTGGTTGATTTCTACAGGAGGTATGAGGAAATCTGGTGGTAGTAGTTTACCTAAAATACTTTTGTTTCTCCACTCTACTTCATACAACCAATTTTCTATTGATATAGTTACTGCTGCTAATTGTTCCTGGTATTGTTTGGCTAATACGTCTAATATTTCTGGTAAAAGTTTAAGTTGTTCTGGTGAAAAATTTACTACTGTTTCTAGTTGTTGGGTAAGAGCTTCTGTTTTTCCTTGACTCAGTAGTTTAATAATTGGAATCTCACTAATATTTTCTGTGTTTTGATGTTCTTTATGTTCTTTGTCTGCTGTTTCCACCCAATAACGTTCCCGTTGGAATGGATATGTGGGTAATGCTACTTTCTGACGATTATAGTCGGAGTCAAATCCTGACCAATCTATTTTTACTCCTTTTACATATAATTGTCCTAAGCTATAGAGCATTTGTTGCCATTCATCCACTCCTGGACGTAATGAGGGCAACCATTCTCCTACATCTTCTGTTACACATTGCCTTCCCATTCCTAACAATATTGGCTTAGGTCCGATTTCTAGGAAGGTTTCATATCCTTGCTCTTCTAGAGTTTTCATACTCTGGGCAAATCTCACTGGTTGACGCACATGAGCTACCCAATAGTCAGCCGTGGTTATTTCTCCACCTACTTCAGTACCTGTAACATTTGATATTAGTGGTATTTTTGGTCGATTATAGGTGACCTGTTTGGCCACTGCTTCAAATTCTGTTAACATTGGTTCCATCAATGGGGAATGGAAAGCATGGGATACCTGTAGCTGCTTAGTCTTAATTCCGTCTGATTCTAATTTGTTACAAATATTTCCTATGGCTTTACTCTCACCTGAAATTACGATACTTTCTGGTCCGTTAACTGCTGCTATTGTTACTTGGGAAGTATATTCTTTTATGGCCTCTGTTACCTGAGATTCTGATGCCATTACCGATACCATCTCACCACCGGAGGGTAACTTTTGCATCAATTTTCCTCGCATAGCTATTAGTTTGAGACCATCTTCTAGGCTAAATACTCCTGTAATGCAAGCTGCTACATATTCTCCGACGCTGTGACCCATAACTACCGAAGGTTTTATTCCCCATGATTCCCATAATTTAAAGAGGGCGTATTCCAGGGCAAATATAGCGGGTTGGGTGTAAGCTGTTTGTTCCAGGACAGACTCATTTGCTTCTGCCGAATAGAGAACTTCGAGTAGATATCTGTCTAAATAGGGTTGCAAGATTTCCGCACATTTTTCTATTGCCTTTCTGAAAGTAGGCTGAGTCTCATACAGTTGTTGACCCATGCCCACATATTGAGAACCCTGACCCGTGAACAACATTGCCACTTTGGGGAATTCATTGTTACCGACGACCCCATTCACCAGACCAGTTGCTTCTTCCCCTTTGTCAAAAGCCTTGAGCTTCTCTTGCAACTCCTCTTTTGTCCCTGCCACTAGACTCAACCTATGACTATAGGAGAACCTTCCAGTATTAGCTGTGAAGCATATATTTGCCAGTGCTTGCTCCGAGTAGTTCTCCAAGTGTTGACTGTAGCTTTGGGCTAGCTGGTACAACGCTTCTTCGCTATTGGCGGATAACCCCAATACATGCAATGGTCTTTCCCAATTTACCTGAGGGTTTTCTCGTAGAGGTGGTGCTTCCTCCAGAACCACATGGGCGTTCGTTCCTGTAAATCCAAAGGAACTTACCCCAGCTAACCGACGCCCCGATGCCTCCCATGGTGTCAGTTGCTGTGGTACTTGCAGCCAGGGCTGCCAGTCAATCTTGGGATTAGGCTGCTGCAAGTGTAAGTGGGCTGGCAGGAGTCGATGCTGTAGCGATAAGACTACCTTAATTAATCCCGATACTCCCGAAGCTGCTTCTAAATGACCAATGTTAGTCTTTACCGAAGCTATCCATAATGGGGATTCTACAGTGCGATCCTCTCCCAACACTTCTATAGCTGCATTTACCTCTATGGGGTCTCCCAAGGATGTCCCCGTACCATGCGCCTCCAAATAACTAATCTCAGAAGGCTTGACCTGTGCTTGAGCCAGAGCTTGCTTGATCAGCCGTTGTTGAGACTGTCCATTAGGCACTGTCAAACCACTACTTGGTCCGTCCTGATTAACTGCACTCCCCCGAATCAGTGCCAAAATGGTGTCTCCATCACGCTGTGCATCACTCAGACGCTTGAGCAGTACCATACCACAGCCCTCTCCTCGTCCATAACCATCTGCTGAGGCATCAAATGTCTTACACTGCCCATCGGCGGAAATCATTCTGGATATGGAGACACCAATATAGGAGTATGGGGTCAAATGTAATTTCACTCCTCCCGCTAGAGCCATCTGACACTCTCCCAGTCGCAAACTATTACTGGCCTGATGAATCGCTACTAAGGATGAGGAGCAAGCAGTGTCAATGCTTACTGTTGGTCCGGTGAACCCAAAAGTGTAAGCCAAACGACCTGCGGCACTAGATAAAACAATACCAGTTCCGGCATAGGTAGCTAATGGACTCTCTGGGTTATGCTGCAAGTGCTGCTGGAGCAATTGTTCGTAGTCATGACCATCATTACCGACAAACACCCCCACTGATGCTTCATCGAGGCGCTCTAACACTTGCCCTGCTTTCTCTAATGCTTCCCAACTGACTTCTAGCAGTAGGCGGTATTGGGGGTCTATTGCTACTGCTTCACGGGGGGAAATCCTGAAAAAGTCAGGATCAAAATGGTCAACATGGTCAATAAAGTGCCCGTAACGGGTGCTCATCTTACCCGGAGCATCTGGATCAGGGTTATAGTAGGCTTCAATGTCCCATCGCTCTCGTGGGATTTCTGATCTCGCACTGATGCCCCCTTCCAACAACTGCCAAAACTTTTCTGGATCAGAGGCACCTCCAGGAAACCGACAACTCATGCCAATAATTGCTATGGGTTCATGCAAAGTATTATTGAGCTTAGTATCTAGTTTCTTTAGAGCTAATGTAGCTCGTTGTAAAGGAGACAGTTTCTTAATCTGCTCTTTTTCGGTCAATATTTGCTCTTTTTGAGTGAATTGATTCGACATAACTTTGTTTAATCAATTATAGATTCTAATATTTGATCAATTGAGCCTTCAAGTTCCCGATCAGATGATTGCTCAATCTCTGCTAGAAGGTTAGTTTCCAGAAAATCGCCTTTCTGTTCATCTTTATCAGTCTCTGGCTTGAAAAGGCCAACTGTGACAAGGTGCTGATCGATTATATATTTCTCCAACTTTTCAATGTTGGACGAATCAAAGGTCAAGGTTGAAGATAAATTCACTCCTAAAAGCTTGCTCAGTCTCCTCTGTAACTCTACGCTCATCAGCGAATCCATCCCCATGTCAAAAAATCCCACCTTTGGATTTGGTCTGTTTGTGATGGGTAAACCCAAGACCTGGGCAACTTCCTCTTGTAGTATTTTTTGCAACAACTCCCTTCTCTGAGTTTCGGTTACAGCCTCCAAGCGTTCTCGTAAACTATTCTGTTTCTGTGTCTCTTGCTCCTCACCGTCTTCCCCGTATGTTGCTTCCAAGTCTAATGAAATTTCTGACAGTAATGACCGTTTACCTCCCAGTTCATAAACTTGCTTAAATAACCTCCAATTCATATTTGCTACTACTGTCTGAGGACTATTGCTTACTAACACCTTCTCCAAAGCAACTATTGCTTTTTCTGACTCCAGTGGTTTAACCCCCATTTTATTTAACAAATTTATTCCCTCTCCCGTTGCCATACCTCCTCCTAACCAAGGCCCCCAATTTATGCTATAACTTGGTGCTCCCAGAGAGCGGCGATAATAAGTTAATCCATCCAGAAAATGGTTAGCTGCTGCATAGTGAGCTTGACCTTTTGAACCCCATACTGATGCAATGGAGGAGAAATTCACAAAAAAGTCTAGCTCTAGCTTCTGAGTTAGTTGATGTAGCAACCATCCTCCTACTACTTTGGGACGCAGTACGGCTTCGAGTTGAGAAAATTCTAATTCCTGAAGCAGTTGAATTTCTCCTGTCACTCCCGCCGCATGAATTATGCCTTTGAGTGTTGGCATTGATGTCTGAATTTGTTCCAGAATTTTGGCTATGTCTGCTTCAACAGAAACATCCCCTAACAACACTCTCACTTGGCATCCTGTTTCTTCTAATTTTTTTATGGACTCAGTCACTTTTTCTGTTGGAGGGCGACGTCCAGTTAAAACAATATTTTTCCCTCCTTTTTCCACCAACCATTGGGCAGTATGTAATCCTAACGCTCCTAACCCTCCTGTGATTAGGTAACTACTATCTGATGATAAGGATAGGGGTTGATAAAATTCTGGAGTATCTTTGTTAACTAGACGAGCTACATAGGTGTTTTCTCCCCGTAAGGCTAGATGATCTTCTTCAAATTGTTGGTTAGCTAATAATTCCCATAACTTTTCTGTCTCGTCTGCTGCTGGAACTTGTGGATCTAGGTCTATTAGTCCTCCCCATAATTGGGGATGCTCTAGGGATACTAATCTACCTAATCCCCACAAGGGTGAAGCTGCTAGTCCTGTTATTTGATTTTCTGTGTTCGATAATACTGACTGGGAACCACGGGTTACTAGCCACAGTTCGGGAATGCTAGAGTTTTTGAGTAAAGTCTGTAATAGGTTGACTACGCTGCCACATCCCCATAATTGAGTTTCTTCTAAAATTTCAACGGTTAACTCTTTAGATGCGGGAGCATCTAAACTCCACAAATGAATTAACTTCGTAATGGAAGTTTGAGTATTTTGTTGAATTTCTTGATACAGTTGTTCAAATTCTTGGGGAGTATGAGGGTTGAGTTGATAAGTATTTGCTGTTTGTTTTTGATAGTTCTCGCCTCGATAAACTAAGTTGTATTCATGACCCTGTTGTTGTAATTTTTGGGCGAGTTTTTCGGCTACTCCTGTGGTATCGGCTAAAATTAACCAATGAGTTGGTTGAATGTTTGTGTTTGAGTTGCTTTGATCTAAAGGTTTCCACTGAATTTCATAGAACCAGTTTTTGAGGGTTGCGGCTGTTAGTTGTTCTTGATGTTGTTGAGCTAATATGTCTAATATTTCTGGTAAGAGTTTCAGTTTTTCTGATGAAAGCTTGCCTGTTGTTTCTAGTTGTTGGGTGAGGGTTTCTGTGTTTCCTTGGGTGAGTAGTTGGAAAATGGGAGTCTGATGAATATTGTCTGTGTTTTGATGTTGTTTCTGTTTTGTGTCTGTTGTTTCTACCCAATAACGTTCTCGTTGGAATGGATATGTGGGCAATGCTACTTTCTGACGATTATAATCAGAGTCAAATCCTGACCAGTCTATTTTTACTCCTTTTACATATAATTTTCCTAAGCTTGATAACATTTGTTGCCATTCACTATGAAAAAGCGAAGCATCCTCTGACTTCCCCCTTTCTAAGGGGGACGGGAGGGGGATTCCCGGACGCAATGATGGCAACCATTCTCCCACATCTTCTGTTACACATTGTCTGCCCATTCCTAACAATATCGGTTTAGAGCCTATCTCCAGGAATGTTTCATATCCTTGCTCTTCTAGAGTTTTCATACTCTGAGCAAATTTTACGGGTTGACGCACATGACCCACCCAATAGTCAGCAGTGGTTATTTCTGCACCTATTTCAGTACCGGTGACATTTGATATTAGTGGTATTTTGGGTTCCTTATAGGTGACCTGTTTAGCCACTGCTTCAAATTCTGTTAACATTGGTTCCATCAATGGGGAATGGAAAGCATGGGATACCTGTAATTGTTTGGTCTTGACTCCAATTGATTCAAACTGACTACAAATATTTTTTATAGCTCCACTGTTACCAGAAATTACTATACTTTCTGGTCCATTAACTGCTGCTATTGTTACTTGGGAAGTATATTCTTTTATAGCTTCTGTTACCTGAAATTCTGATGCCATTACCGATACCATCTCACCACCGGAGGGTAACTGCTGCATCAATTTTCCTCGCATAGCTATTAGTTTGAGACCGTCTTCTAGGCTAAATACTCCTGTAATGCAAGCTGCTACATATTCTCCGACGCTGTGACCCATAACTACCGACGGTTTGATTCCCCATGAATCCCATAATTTAAAGAGGGCGTATTCCAAGGCAAATATAGCCGGTTGGGTGTAAGCTGTTTGGTCAAGTAGACTTGAATTTTGTGCATCTTTGGGGTAGATGATTTCTAATATAGATGTTTCCAGATAGGGTTGGAGAATTTGATCGCATTCCTCTAAAGCTTGACGGAAAGTTGGTGCTTTTTCATACAGTTGTCTTCCCATATTTATATACTGGGAACCTTGACCTGTGAATAGGAATGCTATTTTGGGACTTTCACTATTTGGTTGTCCTGAAAACACTCCTACTAATTCTGACTGAGTTTTCCACCCCAGCAGTTTCTCCATTAATTCCTTGGGCTCAGATGCAATCACCCCTAATCGATGATTAAACTGAGCGCGTCCAGTGTTAGCTGTATAGCAGACATCTGCTAGGGCTAACTCGGGGTTAGTTTCTAAATAATTTTGATAATTACTGACTAAATCATCTATTGCTTTTTCTGTTTTGGCTGACAGAGTTAATAGATGAATTGGACGTTCAATAACATTCTGAGTTGTTGCTATTGAAGGTGCTTCTTCTATAATTACATGAGCATTAGTGCCACCCATACCAAAAGAACTAACCCCAGCTATGCGACTTTTACCATTTGTCGGCCAAGAGGTCAGCTTAGTCGCGACTTGTACTGGTAGTTGAGCCCAATTAATATAAGGATTTGGTTGCTTGAAATGTAGTGATGGAGCTATTTTCCGATATTGCAGTTGCAAAATCACCTTCATCAAACCTGCAATTCCTGCTGCTGACGCCAAATGACCAACATTACTCTTAGCGGAACCAATTATTACCGGGTGCTCTTTAGAATGAGTTGGACCAAATACCGTTCCTATTGCTCCCACTTCAATAGGGTCTCCCAAAGATGTGCCTGTGCCATGAGCTTCTATATAACTAATACTAGCTGGGTCTACTCCTCCATTTTCCAAGGCTTGACCAATCACTGCTTGTTGAGACGGCCTACTAGGTACAGTCAATCCACTGGTATCACCATCATGGTTAATGGCAGTTCCACGAATCACTGCCAGAATATTATCTCCATCGGCAACAGCATCTGACAGACGCTTGAGTATGACCATCCCACATCCTTCACCACCGACAAATCCATCTGCGGTAGAATCAAAAGTCTTGCATCGGCCATAGGGAGATAACATTCCTGCCTTAGAAAGACCGATGTTAATTTTTGGAGATATTAATACATTTACTCCTCCCGCTAGAGCTAAATTAGACTCTCTATTTCTTAAACTGGTAGTGGCTAAATGAACGCTGACTAGAGAAGAGGAACAACCTGTGTCTACTGCTAAATTAGGACCTTTTAGCCCCAGAAGGTAAGAAATTCTCCCGGATGCTGTACTGTAGGCATTTCCTGAAGCCATATAGGCATCAATTTGTTCAATGCCTTGAGTTAATATCTTTTGAAGATAGTCATTACCACCAATAGCAACAAAGACACCAGTAGAGCTTCCTTTAAGTTTTTGAGGATTTATTCCTGAACGCTCTAAGGCTTCCCAACTCACTTCTAGAAGTAATCGCTGTTGAGGGTCTAGATGAATTGTTTCTTTGGGAGAAATACCAAAGAAATTGGCATCAAACTCTTGCAGTCGCTCTATGAAGCCTCCATAACGAGTAGACATCTTACCAGGAGCGCTAGGGTCAGAGTCGTAATATTCATCAACAGGCCATCGGTCTGGTGGCACTTCCGTAATCGCATCTACTCCGTTTTGTAAAAGTTCCCAGAAGGCTTCAGGGGTAGATGCGCCTCCTGGAATACGGCAACCCATTCCAATTATGGCGATCGCCTCAGATTGATCTTGATTTTTAAGTCGATCAACTTCAGCTTCTAACTTACTAATTTTTTTTAATGCCATTTGCATCAGTTGGGCATACTCTTTTTCCTGATTACTAATCATTTAAATACCTCCTAATTTTTCTGCGAGTTCTTTAGCAATCCTATCTATTTGAAGATTTGGCTGGGAATCACTGTTGACATTATCGCTGTCATTCTCTTCTAAAATCAGTAAATCTTTAGCAAAATAATTTACCATATCTTTAATTTTAGGGTAGTCCAAAGCTATAGTTGATGGAAGCGATAGCTTCAAGCTACTTTGCAACTTATTCCTCAACTCCACAGAAGTCAAAGAGTCCATACCCAAATCAAAAAAACCTGTATCCATTGCAATTGATTCAGGATCACTAATCCCCAACACTTGAGCCACCTGACGACGCACATGAGCTACCAACAACAAGCGACGCTCACTAGGTGGTGTAGCCTCCAACTTTAACAGAAAATCTGACTTCGATGGTTGGGCTACCTCCAATATAGTTTCCTGCCAATCCGCTAAAAACGGCCACTGTGCCACTCTCTCCTGCCACCCTGACCAGTCAATAGGTACGACCCCTACTTCCACATCCGAACCACTCATCAATAGTTCCAAAGACTCCAATACCTGAGCCGGAGATATTACACCCATCCCATTTTTACTGAGTATAGCAGCCATATCTGCACTCCGTTCAGCCACCTTTCCCACTTGAGAAACTACACCCCAATGAATACTCAATGCCGGTAATCCTATAGTTCTACGATAATGAGCTAAACCATCAAGAAACCCATTAGCAGCAGAATAATTTCCCATACCATGACCCGGTGAACCCAACAGAGAGGTTGCTGAAGAAAATAGCACAAAGAAGTCTAATGTTTGACTTTGAGTCAATTGATGCAAGTGCCAAGCACCTTGAACTTTCGGTTCCATCACCTGTTCGAAACTAGACCAAGTCTGATTTCGTAGCACTCCATTTGATAGCACCATCACAGAATGAATCACTCCTGCTAAGGGTCTGTTTGACTCCTCAATCCTCTGCCACACCCCTTTCATCGATTCCAAATCAGTCACATCGGCTTGTTCCACTACCACCGAGGCTCCTGCTATTTCTAACTCCGTTATTTTTTTGATAGCAACATCATCCGGTGAACGGCGTCCCAACAAGACCAAATGTTTAGCCCCCTTTGACACCATCCAATTAGCTACCAGTAAACCCAAACCTCCCATACCTCCTGTAATCAAATAGCTGGCTTCAGAACGGAAACTTAAAGGCTTTTGAGTCTCACCATCAGCTTGTTGTGCGACTGCTTCCCGATGATGACTACCCACCAACCGAGCCACATAACGATCATCCCCACGCCATGCTACCTGGTCTTCCCTATCCTCCGACCAAATTTCTTTAAATAGGGCATCAGCCTGACGCTCTAAAGTCTCCTCTGGACCCAAATCTATACGAGTACAGTTCAACTCTGGATGTTCCAAGCTAATCACTTTACTCATTCCCCACACCGAAGATTGAGCTACTCCTGATATCACCGGATGATTATCGGGCACCGCCTGAGCACCATTTGTCACTAACCATAATCGAGGGACAGTTGATAACCCGCCTTTCACCAATGCTTGTACTAAAGATAGAGTTGTGCCACACCCTAACTTCGACAAACTTCCTAACTCCTCAGAATTAATCCCTTGAACCACTCCGGCTTCAGTCGTCCAACATTGTACCACTCCATACAATGATGGTGACTTAAGCGCCACTGTCTCTATTACCTCCTCAAAATCTTTAGCTTGATTAGGATTAATACTAAATTCTCCCGGAGCTATCTGTTGATACTTTTCCCCTGCAAATACTAAAGTACAAACCTCTCCTAATGAACGGAGTAAGGTCGCTAACTGTTGCCCTACTCCCTTTTTGTCTGCCAGTATCAACCAACTCTTAGAACCATCATTGCTTGGTTCTAACTTCCTTTGAGAGCCTTGAGCTACAATTACCGTTTGCTCTGAAAATGTTTCTGCCATTCCCTCGACTTCTGGCATTGTAACTACTTCAGTAAAACCTGTTTCTCTCAAAACATGATGCCATTTCTCTCTACTCAACAAAGGATAATCTGGTCGTAATTCATAATCCCTGAATTTCCACCATCCTTCTAACAGTCCGAATATTAAATCTACCCATATTGTTTTAGCTGTTGCTTCATATAACACCAACATTCCCCCATCTGCTAACAGTTCTCGCACATGAGATAACGTCTGCTTCATATCTGTCGTTGCATGAAGTACATTAGCTGCAATAATTACATCATATTGATGAGCCTCAAATCCTTGAGTTGTCGGGTCTACTTCTATATCTAAAGTTTGATACTTTATGAACTTATAATCCCGGAATTTCTCTTGAGCTTTGGCTGTAAATAATGCCCCTATATCCGTGAATGTATATTCGGTTTGCTGAGGATTTAGATGAGGTAGGATATAGCTTGTAGTCCCTCCTGTTCCCGCTCCTATTTCCAACAACCTGAGCCCTCGGCTTTTGGGTAATTTTTCTATCGCTTCGGTGATAGATTTTTCTACTATTGTGTTCATCACTTTCGCTACTGTTGACTCTTCATAAAGTTGAGTCGCTGCCGTCAAATCTCCTTGGGGGAACACTAACTCTACTGGGTCTATTGCTCCCCGTAATACCCCACTTAGTTTAGAGCCACAACGCTCCAGTAGTGTCAATGCTGCTGTTTCTTCTGGATATTTCTTCTGTAAACTGCTAATTTTTTCAGTCGGCTTGACTTCAGCTAAGGTTTGTACTACTTCCCACTGCTGATTATTATATTTGAGTATTCCTGACTCTGTTAATATTTGCAGCAAACGCTTAAACAGTGGTCGATGGGTAGGAACTACACCTAATTTTTGGGCTGCTACATCAAATGCAAAGCTTTCTGCTGGTTTGTATGACCAACCCATCTCCTGTAATGCTTGTACTATATAATCTCTGCTTAATTCTTCTAAGCTTGTTTCAAAAGACGCTGTTGTTTCATTATCTACATGATTTACTAATTCTGTCAGAGTAGGAGTTAATTTTTGGTTGATTTCTATAGGAGGTATGAGGAAATCTGGTGGTAGTAGTTTACCTAAAATACCTTTGTTTCTCCACTCTACTTCATACAACCAATTTTCTATTGATTCGGTTTCTGTTCCCAGTAGGGTCTGTTTTGTTGCTAGTTTGACTTGTAAACCTTTGAGGTTGGCAATTATTTCTCCTGAAGGAGTTACTATGGTGACAATAGTAGTCAAACTTTCTGGAGTTTCCACTTCTCGACTGATTACTGATGCGTAGGCCCATATACTCAGCCCTGGATTCTTATATACTCTGAATTCTTCTATTCCTACTTGCAGATAAGTTTTGTCATTATCTGTTTCTGGCAGTGCATGAAACATTACTTGCAAGGCTGCATCTAATAGTGCTGGATGGAAATTATAGTCGTTTGTTTGTGTTATAAATTCTTCGGGGAGTTTGATATAACCTAATGCTTGGTTTGAACCTGACCACAATTGTTGAATGCCTTGGAAGCTCTTTCCAAAGTCTATTCCTATTTGTTGACATTTTTGATAATGCTGTTTGAATTCTATTGTTTGATTACATTCAATCTTGTATTTTTCTAGGTCAATTTTTCCCTGAATAGGAGGGGTTGACTCTTTTCTGATTTTTCCTGTGGTGTGAAGTCTCCACTCCTGTTGTTCAAGTTGAGAAAATATTTGAAACTTATAGCTTTGGTTGTCTGTTGGGGTGAGTATAGTTTGGGCATTTGTCAATTCTCCTGTTGGTAGTATCCATCCTCTAGTTACGGTTAGGTCTTCTATTACTATCTGGGGTGTTTTTAATAGGTAATTTCCTGCTGCTATTGCTATTTCTAGGTAGCCTGATGTGGGAAATAGTGCTTGATTAAATACTCGGTGGTCCTTCAGATAGTTGGGTGAGTTTTCTCCTATTTGTGATGCAAATATTTGTTGTTCCCCTGCACAATTTAGCTTTTGACCTAATAGGGGATGGAGGTTTTCCCCTTGGGAAAATTGCCGTTGAGGCCAGAAGTTGTTGTTGGTTTCTACCCAATAACGTTCCCGTTGGAATGGATATGTAGGCAATGCTACTTTCTGACGATTATAATCAGAGTCAAATCCTGACCAGTCTATTTTGACTCCTTTTACGTACAACTGTCCTAAGCTCGATAACATTTGTTGCCATTCATCCACTCCTGGACGCAATGAGGGCAACCATTCTCCTACGTCTTCTGTTACACATTGCCTTCCCATTCCTAACAATATTGGTTTGGGTCCTATTTCTAGGAAGGTTTCATATCCTTGCTCTTCTAGAGTTTTTATACTCTGGGCAAATCTCACTGGTTGACGCACATGAGCTACCCAATATTCAGCAGTGGTTATTTCTGCACCTACTTCAGTACCTGTAACATTTGATATTAGTGGTATTTTTGGTTGATTATAAGTGACCTGTTTGGCCACTGCTTCAAATTCTGTTAACATTGGTTCCATCAATGGGGAATGGAAAGCATGGGATACCTGTAGCTGCTTAGTCTTAATTCCGTCTGATTCTAATTTGTTACAAATATTTCCTATGGCTTTACTCTCACCTGAAATTACGATACTTTCTGGTCCGTTAACCGCTGCTATTGTTACTTGGGAAGTATATTTTTTTATGGCCTCTGTCACCTGAGATTCTGATGCCATTACCGATACCATCTCACCACCAGAGGGTAACTGTTGCATCAACTTTCCTCGCATGGCTATTAGTTTGAGACCGTCTTCTAGGCTAAATACTCCGGCAATACAAGCTGCTACATATTCTCCTACACTGTGACCCATAACTACATTGGGTTTGATTCCCCATGAATCCCATAATTTAAATAGGGCGTATTCTAGGGCAAATACGGCAGGTTGGGTGTAAGCTGTTTGGTCAACTAGACTTGACTTTTGTTCATCTTTAGGGTAGATGATTTCTAATATAGATGTTTCCAGGTAGGGTTGGAGAATTTGGTCACATTCCTCTAAGGCTTGACGGAAAGTTGGTGCTTTTTCATACAGTTGTCTTCCCATATTTATATACTGGGAACCTTGACCTGTGAAGAGGAATGCTAATAAATTACTACTAGACACCTGTCCAGAAAATATTTCCTCTCCACTTAAACCAGCGCTTAATTTCTCCAATAACTCTGCTTGATTAGCAGCGATAACTGCTAACCTGTAATTAAAATGGGTGCGTCCTGTGTTAGTTGTATAACAAATGTCGACTAATTCATCCTTACTGCTTTCTTTTCCCAGATAATTTTGATAGCGCACAACCAACTCTTCCAAAGCTTTTCTTGTTTTAGCTGACAGAGTTAATAAATGAAGCGATCGCTCTGTCTCATTTTTACCTTTAACTTGTTCTGCTGCTGCTTGTAAGATAACATGAGCATTAGTACCACTCATACCAAATCCACTAATTCCCGCCAAAAGAGGCTTACCTGGTTTTTCCCAAGGTACAACACTTGTTGCCACCTGTACCGGAATTCTCTCCCAATCAATCTTAGGGTTAGGTTTATTAAAGTGAAGATTCGGCGGAATTTCCTTATTCTGCATAGCCAAAATAATCTTAATTAAACCTGTAACTCCTGCAGCAGCCTCCAAATGCCCCACATTACTTTTAACTGAACCCAAAATCAGAGGGTCTTCCTTACTTCTTTCTAGACAATAAGCCTCACGAATAGCTTTAACCTCCAGAGGGTCTCCTAGAGAAGTTCCCGTACCGTGACACTCAATATAGTCAACTGCTAACGGGTCTACCTTAGCATTTGCCAAAGCTTGCCGAATTACCTTCTTTTGTGCTTGTTGATTGGGAACTGTTAATCCACTACTAGGGCCATCATGGTTAATAGCAGAACCTTTGACAAGAGCCCAAATGTGATCGCCATCTGCTACAGCATCCCGAAAACGTTTAAGTACAACTATACCACAACCCTCTCCACGGGCATAACCATCAGCACTAGCATCAAAACTCTTGCAGCGACTATCAGGGGACAATGCTCGACCTTTACAAAATGAATGAGTTACATTAGGATGAAGCATTAAATTTACCCCACCCGCCAAAGCCAGGTTAGATTCTCCACTGCGTAAACTCTGACAAGCTGTATGCAAAGCAACTAAGGACGAGGAACAAGCTGTATCCAGAGTAAAAGTCGGCCCCTGTAACCCAAAAACATAAGCCACCCGACCCGAGGAGATACTCATTGACGTACCTAGACCTAAAGAAAAATCAGTTAAGTTATTAGATAGGGGATCTATACCAATCCAGCCATAATCACTAAAACATTGACCTATATATACTCCCGTTTCCGTATTTCTCAAACTCCTGGGTGAAATACCTGCATTTTCTAATGCTTCCCAAGTAACCTCCAACAAAAGTCGTTGTGATGGGTCCATCTTATTTGCTTCTGTCCCAGAAATGCCGAAAAAGGCAGGATCAAATTGGTCTACTGGTTGTTGGAGAAAATAACCATGACGAACATATATTTTGCCTGGTGCTTCTGGGTCGGGGTTGTAGTAGTGGTCGTTATTCCATCGATCTTTGGGAATCTCTACTCTGCCATCTATTGATTCTCTGAGAAATTCCCAGTAAGATTCCGGGGTATCAACACCTCCTGGAAAACGACAAGCAATACCAATAATTGCTATTGGTTCAGTGGTCGCTGTTTCAATTTCATTTAGTTTGGCAGTTGCTTGTTTAAATGCTAACAAAAGACGTTTCTGATTTGAGAGTTGAGTAGTTTTCGATATCGGTTCCATGTTTAATTCCTTTTTTGGTGGGTAGGTTTTAAGTACTGGGAGTATCTTGCTCCCTCAGTATCTTTAGGGAAGTGCCATGCAAAGTCCCTACTTGGGGTTTCCTGAACTTTCTATGTAAACTGATCAAATTGAGTCAGAGCTTGCTCAATAGCTTCATCCATTTGGTCCTCTGAAAGCTGACTAATCTCTGCAATTATATTTTCTGAATCAACCGCAGCATTAGTTGCCCCAGACTTAGCCTCCTTCTCATCCTCTGTCTGATCCATTTTCGGAATTATTTCTTCTAGATACTCAGCTAGTGCCTGAGTATCTGGATACTCAAAAGTAACAGTTGAGGACAAAGTAATACCTAAATCAGCCTGAACCATTCGTCCTAAGTCCAATGCCATCAGTGAATCCATTCCTAAATTAAAGAATCCTTCCTCTGGGTCTGGTAAATCATTTTTACTCCGCCTCAATAGTTTAGCAACAACACCAATCAAATAGTCAACTATTAACCTTTGTCGTTGGTCAATTGTTACTACTTTCAGTTTTTCCAGTAACTTCTGTTGTTTTGGCCCCTTATTTGCTTGACCTTGCAGTGGATGCTGACTTGCTATTTCCGATAGAAATGCTGGAATCTTGGCTCCCAATTGACTCAAAAAGCGTGACCAGTCAATATTAAATATTCCTATCTGTGCTTCCTCGGTAGCCAATACTTCTTCTAAAGCTTGTAACCCTTGCTCTATTTTAATCCCTTCTAGACCTTGATTTTGTAGACGACCTTGTTGTTGTGTCCCCATCCGAGCTGCCATGCCAACGTTGGCCCAGGGTCCCCAGTTAATACTCAATCCTGGTAATCCTAAGTTTCGACGATATTGAACAACTGTATCCATAAAGGCGTTAGCTGCAGCATAGTTACTTTGACCAGGGGAACCTAACACTGATGCAAGGGAGGAGAAGCAAACAAAGAAATCTAATGGTATATCTTTTGTTCGTTTATGTAGATTCCAAGTTCCAGCAACTTTGGGAGCTGTAACTTTTGTGAATTGTTGCCAACTCATTTGTTCTATGAACCCATCATCTAAAACTCCAGCAGCATGAATTATACCTTTAAGGGGAGGTAAGGATGTCTGTATCTTTTGGAAAATATCAACCATATCTTTCTCCACAGAGACATCCCCTAAGAATACTGAAATTTGAGTTCCTGCAGCTTCTAATTTTTCAATTCTTTCCTGGGCCGTTTCCGATGGAGAGTTGCGCCCAAGCAAGGCTATACTCTTAACACCTTGTTGTACTAGGAACTGAGCTAACTCTAAACCTAAAGCACCTAGACCACCTGTAATCAAATAACTTGCTTCCGTCTTAATAGTTAATTGGCTATTATCAGTATCTAACCTTTTTTGAGTTAGTCTTGCCACTTGACGTTCTCCTTGACAATAGCGGATTTCATTTTCCACACTGGTTGATGTCTGATGGTTAGCTACCTCATCCAGTAAAACTTTTAAAGTTTCTTGTTCATCAGCATTAGGATCTAGGTCTATGCAACGACAGTCTAACTGGGGATATTCCATAGTTATGACTTTGCCTAACCCCCATAAAAGAGCTTGTTGGGGTTGAGCTTGACTACTGACTATTGATCCCTGAGTTCTGAATTCTAATGAAGCACCTTGAGTAACTAACCACAGATGAGGCGATTTTTCTAGCGATCGCATCCCTTTTAATAAGTTAATGATACTACCACAAATTATCTCTTCTGTTTTTGTCAACTCTTCAACATCTGTCTCTAAACTCCACAGATGAATAATACCCTTCAAAGGTAACTTCTCTATTGATGATTCATTTACCTCATGCAGTAACTTTTGGAAATGTTCTGGTTCTGTTGGAGATAATTGAATTGTCTGGTATTTATCTTCCGAGGATAACTTTTTGTAATTATCTGCTGGATAAACAACAATACACTGATGACTTTGTTCTAATAATTGGGATTTTAGGCGATCGCTCCATTCTTTTAACTTAGTATTTGATTTTCCTGTAGGGCAAAATAGCAGATAAGTTCCTGCTTCCTGTTTCTCACTAGGTATCAAAGCAGCAGGTTGCCATTCTGTTTGATAGTACCACTCGCTGAAATCTAACCCGAAGCTCCTCAACAATAACTTGCTACTTAGTGGACGGAAGTTTATACCAGTATATTCTGCTAATACTTTGCCATCTCCATTGAGCAAGTAAGTATTACCTCGAAGTTCTTCTTGATTGTAAGAACTTGACTCGTCAATTCTGGTATAGTACCACAGTTCATCTTCAATATCAAAATTATCGAAAAACTTAAAGCTCTTGCCTCCAGCAAATGCGTAGGTGAGAACTTCTCTTTCACTATCAATGACAGGTTTTTCGCTGTTATCATTATTCTTAGCATTCTGAGAAAACTCCCACAACAGAACTACTGGCACAATTCCAGAATCAACCATACCTGGATGAGGCCAATATTCCTGCATCTCTTCATGATTTGGGCCGGATTTTAGTTTTACCAAGCCTTCTGTAGCAGATATCCAAGCTTTTTCCGTCCATTGAAATGTTGGTCCCAGGTGAAAATTTCCTTTCATTGGTTCCAGTATAGTTGAATAATATTCATCGTCGGAAAGAGACTTAATACATCGTTTTTTTACTGCTGCAATATCAATATTTTCTTCCGGTAACTCTGAGTTATTAACAGAGCGAACCCTTGCCTTAGCGTGAACTGTCCAAGATGTTGATGTATCGTATTCTTTTCCTGCTTCACAACTTATCAACTGATAAGCATATTCTGTTTCTTTTTCTGGCTCTAGGAGTATTTGCACTGTACGACTAGAAGTTTCATCTGCTCCCAATATCTGCAAAAATTCAATATTTTCGACAACACAAGACTCACTGTTTAGTGCTTCTTGACCAGCAAGCAAACCAGAAATAATGTGAGACGCACCAGCAACAACTATTTTGCCGTAATATCTGTGGTCTTTCACATAAGAAGGAAACTCAGGAGTTAATTTAGTCTGAAAGCGGAATTGTTTTGCCAACGGTAAAGGTAATTTATGACCTAACAAAGAATTTGATGTTCCCTCGTGAGTAACAAAACCATCATTCCTACTGACTGAAACAGAATTTGACATCGGCGAATAGTTTTCCACCCAATAACGTTTCCGTTGGAATGGATATGTGGGCAATGCCACTTTCTGACGACTATAGTCGGAGTCAAATCCTGACCAATCTATTCTGGCTCCTTTTACATATAATTGTCCTAAGCTCGATAGCATTTGTTGCCATTCATCCACTCCTGGACGTAATGATGGCAACCACTCTCCCACATCTTCTGTTACACATTGCCTTCCCATTCCTAACAATATTGGTTTGGCTCCGATTTCCAGGAAGGTTTCATATCCTTGCTCTTCCAGAGTTTTCATACTAGTAGCAAATCTTACTGGTTGACGCACATGAGCTACCCAATAGTCAGCAGTGGTTATTTCTGCACCTACTTCAGTACCTGTAACATTTGATATTAGTGGTATTTTTGGTTCCTTATAGGTGACCTGTTTAGCCACTGCTTCAAATTCTGTTAACATTGGTTCCATCAATGGGGAGTGGAAAGCATGGGATACATGTAATTGTTTAGTCTTAATTCCCAGGTTTTTTAATTGATCACAAATAGTTGCTATAGCTCCACTCTCACCTGATATTACTATACTTTCTGGTCCGTTAACTGCTGCTATTGTTACTTGGGAAGTATATTCGCCTATAGCCTCTGTTACTTCTGATTCTGATGCCATTACCGATACCATCTCACCACCGGAGGGTAACTGTTGCATCAATTTTCCTCGCATAGCTATTAGTTTGAGGCCGTCTTCTAGGCTAAATACTCCGGCAATGCAAGCTGCTACATATTCTCCGACGCTGTGACCCATGACTACCGACGGTTTGATACCCCATGAATCCCATAATTTAAAGAGGGCGTATTCCAGGGCAAATATAGCGGGTTGGGTGTAAGCTGTTTGGTCTAAAAGACTTGACTTTTGTGCATCTTTAGGGTATATGATTTCTAATATGGATGTTTCCAGATCGGGTTGGAGAATTTGGTCACATTGTTCTAAGGCTTGACGGAAGGTTGGTGCTTGTTCATATAGTTGTTTGCCCATATTCACATACTGGGAACCTTGGCCTGTGAATAGAAATGCTATTTTCTGACCTTCCCTATTGGGTTGTGCTGAAAACACTCCTACTAATTCTGACTGAGTTTTCCATCCAAGTAGTTTCTCCATTAATTCCTTGGGATCGGAAGCAATAACCCCTAGTCGATGATTAAAATGGGCTCTGCCTGTAGAGGCTGTATAACATACATCTGCTAGGGCTAACTCGGGATTAGTTTCTAGATAATTTTGATAATTACTGACTAAATCTTCTAAAGCCTTTTCTGTTTTTGCTGACAGAGTTAATAGATGAACTGGACGTTCAACATTATTCTGACTTTTGACTTGAGAGGGAGCTTCTTCTATAACTACATGAACATTAGTGCCACTAAAACCAAAAGAACTAACTGCAGCTTGCCTTGGTTGGCCTTCAAACACTTCCCAATCTTTGAATTCTGTATTGACATAAAAAGGGCTATTTTCAAAGTCAATATGTGGGTTTGGTTGATTAAAATGTAATGATGGAACTAATTTTTGCTTTTTGAGACACAAAATTGTCTTGATCAAACCAGAAACTCCGGCAGCCGCTGCTGAATGACCAATATTAGTCTTTACCGAGCCGATCGCACAAAACTGTTTCTTGTTCGTCCATTTAGAAAAAGCTTCTGTTAAAGCTTCTACTTCTATTGGATCTCCCAGAGGTGTTGCTGTACCGTGAGCTTCTACATAACTAATAGTTTCTGGGTTAATTCCAAATTTCCGATAAACTGCTTCTTGTAAGCTGGCTTGAGATTGACTACTAGGGGCAGTAATGCCGTTAGTGTTACCATCATAATTGACTCCTGTTGCCTTGATCACTCCATAGATATGGTCATTGTCTTGAATTGCTTGACTATACCTTTTTAACAAGAGAACGCCACAACCTTCGCTCCAACCTGTACCTGATGCTGAAGCATCAAAAGTCCTACAACGTCCATCAGGAGATACCACTTGAAACTGACTTGATATTATTTGAAAGTCTGCTGTTGGCATAAGAGTAATACCTCCAGCGACCGCCATTTCGCTCTCTCCTCGTTGTATGCTTTCGCAAGCTTGATGAACAGCTAGCAATGACGACGAGCAGGCAGTATCAATAGCTATTACTGGTCCTCTAAAGTCAAGAAAATAGGCAATTCTTGCTGGTATCATTGACGGAGTATTTCCTGTCATTGCCATTCTATGAAGATCTCCTGACATTGACAACAATTTGAGATAACCACCGTTTACCGCGATCCCACAAAATACTCCATATTGTTTACCTCTGAGAGAGTCAGTAGCATATCCAGCATCCTCTATAGCGTGGTAAGCTTCTTCTAAAAATATTCTTTGTTCAGGCTCCATAAACCGAGCTTCTTCCGGAGAAATTTGAAAGAATAAAGGGTCAAATTTATCAATTTCATCTAAAAAACCGGCACATTTTGAATAGGAAGTACCTGGATGCTCCGGATCTGGATGATACCAATTTTTTTCTTCCCATCTTCCAGGAGGTGGTTCTGTTACACTATCAACTCCGTTCTTTAAATTTTCCCAAAATTCCTTCCAGTTCTTTGCTCCTGGATATCGACATGACATACCAATAATCGCTATATCTGTAGTTGGTATATCATTTTGACTAGGGTTAAGCCCATCATTAACCTCTGTCTTAATTTCTGGTTCTACTACTTCTTCTAATAATAATTTTTCTGCTGTTTCTAAAGATATTTCTCCTGCACTAATTAAAGATAAGATTTGCTCTGAGCTATCCATGTTAATTAACTTGTTTTGAATATTATCTATTTGATTGTCTGCTATAGCTTTCTCTTGTGTTTCTATTTCCGTCTTTCCTAACAAGAGTTCTTCCGCATTTTCTAAGGAAAGTTGACCAGATTGCAATTGAAGTAATATCTTTTCCTCTTTAGTCATTTGGTTTTCAATGGATAGCCGAGCATCCAATTCTTTTTCCTTTCCAGAATAGGAGTCAGGCATAACTACCACTACCCTGCCGAAATGCTGGCTGTGCTGCATATAGCGGAAGGCTTTAATAACATCTTCTATTGGAAATGTTTTGTAAGGTAGTGGCTTCAGGAGATCACGATCAAATTTAAGTGCCAAATTACCCCATATCTGGGAAAGCAATTGATTATCTTTGGCACATTCTTCTAACAAATCAAAAGGAAAATATTGGATATCTGGGCGTTTCTGAGAGACTTGCTCGTGACTCCAAATACCAAGCTTACCAATTTCAACATATCGTCCTCCATCGGCAAGGATATCTATATTTTTCTGGATGTATTCTCCATGAGTCAGGCTATTGAGAATAACATCTACCCCACGCCCCTGAGTGACTTCCATCACATCATTTACAAACTCCATAGTTCGAGAATTCATCACATGCTTAATTCCCTGTTCCCGGAGATAAGTCATCTTACCTGGACTAGTAGTAGCAAATACTTCTGCCCCAAAAAGTTGAACTAACTGAACTGCTGCTTGTGCAACCCCACCTGAAGCAGCATGAATTAATACTCTTTCTCCTGGCTGAATTTTGGCTAAGTTAAGCAACCCGTGATATGCAGTCGAAAAAGGCCCCAAAATAGTAGCTGCACCTTCCATATTCAGATTCAAAGGTTTAGCCATTAGGTTGTTCGGCGAGCATGTAATGAAGCTACTAAATCCATTATGAATTCTCATTACCATTACTTCATCGCCGACTTGCCACTGCGATACTTCTGCCCCAACAGCTACGATAGTACCTGCACCTTCAAAACCAAAAGTGAGATCTTCAGCATTAGCAATGCCAAATGTTTTTTCGTAATACTCTTGGAGCATACCAAGTGCATTGAGTATATCCCGAAAATTAACTGGTACAGTTTTGATTTGAACTTCAACTTCAGTTGGTTTTGGAATTCGACGTCCCAGAGGGACCAAAGTTAAATTGTTTAGCGAACCATAACTAGATGTCTTCAACTGAAATGGTTGGCCATTCAATGAATCTGTTCTTATTTCTTGTCTTACAGGCTCTTGACTTAAATTTTGAGGGTTACTGCTTACCATTGTCATTTTGTCAAAAATTTGCTCAATTCTACTTCCTACCTCTGGTTGATGAAAAGTTATTTCATGCATAGCTAATTCTTTGTCTATAAATTCAGGCAGCTTTTTCTGGATTTTTGAGGTTAAGTGTTCCTTTAAAGTTATTAAAGATAGTCTCGGTTTTTCCGACATTTCATAGGCAATCTTTTGAGCAACTTTTAGCACATCTTTTCTCGGTACAATTGGAAAATAAACACCCCGTTCAGCCAATTCTTTACCTCGATAGTTTTGGGCAGTGTACATCATTTCCCACCCTACACCACCTAATTTATCAGGGACAATTAACGTGCATCCAATACCTGGAGTAAAACCATACTTCATAAAATTAGTAGTGTAAATACTTTCTTGACTTAACACAACTAAATCTGCATACAATCCAAACACCAAACCACCACCCATACTATGACCTTGCATAGCTGAAATTACGGGTATTTCACAATCTAGTGCTATCCTAAAAATATCTAAATCAGTACATTTACTTTCTCCTTTCCAAATACTGATTAACTGTTCTTTTGTTCCTCCCGAACAAAAATAATTTTCATAACCTGTCAAAATTACTATTTTATAACTTTTGTTTTCAGCAACTGCACCAAAACATTTGTGTAATCCCTCAATTATTCCGGGAGAAAAGGTATTGCGGTTTTCTTCATCCTTCATCGTGATTTGCACCACACCATTACCCAACTCCACCAGTTCCACTACATCGGAGTTACCCTTTACTAAGTCCAAATTAAGATTTACGTTTGCCATGGAAATAATCCTTCTTTTTGAAAACGTTGAATTTTTTCTTGAACCGTAGGTTCTGCTATTAAACTAGAAATCTTATTTACAGCTAAATCTTGAGTTTCTGATTGAATAATCCATAACTGATTAATATAATTTTTTAATTCTTTCACCCCTGATGAGGGTAAATACTTTAAACGTCGAATATATTTACTTATTAACTGATTAGTATTACTGCCATATTCATCAATTAATCCCCACTTATCAGCCTCTGATGCTGAAATAGCTTGAGTCGTTAGTGCTAAACGGTAGGCTTTTTGAAACCCCACTCGGCGAATCAAAAAAGGCAATACACAAGCTGGTAATAACCCAAATAATAATTCTGATAAAACAAAAGTTGCCGTTTCATCAGCAATAACTAGATCGCTTGCTGCTACTAAACCCACCCCTCCCGCCTGGACTTTACCACGCACAAATGACAAAATTACTTTGCTACTTTGAGACATTTGTTTCAAAATATTGTAGTAACCATGATTACTTGCTTTGGGATCGAGTTGTTTTCCTGTTGCCACTTCTTCAAAATCCATGCCTGTACAAAATACATCAGGTAGTCCTTCTAATATCACTACTTTAACAACTTCTTCTGCTTCAGCAGCTTGGAAAGCTGACAACAATTCCATCGTTAACTGACTATTGATGCTATTGTTAGCTTCAGGTCGATATATCTGAATCCTTTGTACAACATCTTGATAACTGACTTTTAGAGTTTGATAATTCATAGCTATACCCATTCATATTCTCGGTGAAATTCTTTGATTTTTTTCAGAACTAAGCGACCTTGGCCTTCAATTTGTTTCCACACACCAGGAAAGATTTTGTAATCTAAAGTCACATTTCTAGTGCCAAAGGCAACTGTCGAACTATAATTTAGTAACTGCTCATATTCTTCCATACTTAAGGAATAGCGCATTGCTAACTGTGATGAAATGTTTTGTTGAGCTTGAATTTCTTTTCCTTGTGGAAAGGCAACTCCACTGTAAAATTCCGAACAACAACCGGAACCATAGGAGAATATACCAATTCGTCGAGGTTTGCTAAAATCTGCATTGTCAATGATACTAGCTAAGGATAAAAACACCGTCGCTCCCATTATATTCCCTACCTGCTGACAATAGACTAACCCTGGCATCACCCGCTTTTGAAAGTCCTCTTCAATCTCTAAAGGTTTTGCCTTTTTTAACTTACGCATCATAGTTCTGTGAGCCCCTTTAACCATGCCTCCAAAAGGAGTATGAAAGCTCAAGTAATCAAAAGTATTTTGGTAATCTACTCCTTCTACTAATTCTTGATACTGCTGGTAGGCATTTTCACAACAATCTAGGTAAGATAGCAATGATAAGTCTGCATCTCCTGCTTCTGAGTCTGGGTTAGGTCTGCAAGTATCCATAACCTCATAGCCATAGTAACCATTACATCCTACATCAGCTTGGAAAATTTTAGGCACATCACTGACCAAAATAGCCACTGCTCCAGCACCACTACTTGATTCTGCAAAAGACCAATCTTCGGTTAGAGCTTCTCCTCCCTCTGCAAGAATAAACCGGGATATATCAGTTCCTATAACCAAAGCTTTAGCCCCTGGACAGGTTTGGGACAAAATTAAATTGAATGCCATCTGTAAACCTGCTGTAGCTGAGTAGCAAGCTTGCTTAATCTCAAACATTCGGCAGTTACGACTTAGCCCCAAATAATCCTGGATATAAGTGCTCATAGATTTGCCAAAATCAATGCCAGATTCAGTACAAGCTACCACCATTTTGATTTGTTGCTTTTCCAGATCGCTGAGTCTATCAATAATAGGTTTGGCTGCATTAATAGCGTAAGAAACTGGATCTTCATAAGGCATAGCAATTGCCTTCTCTTTCATCAGAAGATTATCGAAGCGAGTCATGTCCAACTGACGTGCTTGTCCTAACATTCGGACATCTATTTTAGCCGAACCCCCATATACATTTAGTGCTTCAATTCCAACTTGTTGCATAAGTTTACTCCCGTGCAATTAATAAAGCTGTATTTATCCCCCCAAAACCAAAACTGTTGCTGATACCATATTTAATCTCAGCTTCAACAGAAGTTTCTTTCACCCAATTTAGAGTAGTATCAATTGGATTAACTAAATTTTTAGTTGGATGACAAAAACCAAACTTCATTTGTAATATGGTAGCGATCGCTTCCAAGACACCAGCAGCAGTTAAACAATGACCAGTTAAAGATTTTGTTGAATTGAGTAGGCCACGCTGAAGTCCCACAGATTTTAAAGCTGCCACTTCTGTTTTATCACCAAGGGGGGAAGCAGTACCGTGGGTATTCACATAATCAATACTCTCTGGCTGGAGGTCTGCCATGGCTAAAGCAGTATTTATAGCTCGTTCTTCCCCTTTCTGAGAAGGTTCGGGACTACGATTTCCATCTAAAGCAAATCCCCAACCTTTAAGTTGGCCATGGGATTGAGCGTCTCGTTGTTGAGCGTGGTCAGTTCTCTCTAAAATCAATGCTCCACAACCCTCTCCATAAATGAAACCATCATGGTCTTGGTCAAATGGTCTACAAGCAAGGTCTGGGCGATCGGCGAAACGTTCACTCCCCATTGCGCCTAAATTCATTAGTGCTTGGAATTCATACCCTGATAAATCGGATAAAGTTCCCAGGGCAATGCAAATATCACTGTTCCCCATTAAAATTTGACGGGCAGCATGAATTATAGCAACTGCTCCACTGGCCGAAGCTCCACCAACGCTATAGCCTTCCCCTTGTATCTGAAAACACTGGGAAATGAGACCCAATATATCTGTATCCCAAAAGGTCAGACCATAAGTTGGTCGTATAAACTCCTGACGTGAGTTATAACGTTGCCAGGTTTGCTGCTGATAACGTTGTTGAAAATTTGAACCACCTACAACTAATCCTACTCGTTCTGGGTTAACTTGGCTAGAGTTAAGTTGAGCATCTTGCCAGGCTTCAGCAACGGCGACTACTCCTACTTGGGCACTCTTAGTAGCAGTACGTAACAGTCCACTGTACTCAGGAAATAGAGGTCTGGCGTCAATATCGGGAAGTTCGGCACCAATAAATGGTTTGATGCTTTCACGTCCAGGCTGTTTTAGATAAGCAAATTGAGTTTCCCCTGATAACAGAGCTTTTTTGAAATTAGCAACTCCTTGACCAATGGAAGTAATAATGCCCATACCTGTTATCTCTATGCTGCTCATTTATAAGCCCTCTAGTTTTGTTAATTACTTCCTGATAATTTACTTGCAAATATATCAGCCAGTTCTCCTAAATTTTGGGATCCAGCTAATTCAATGCGTGGGATATTTAAGGATAAATCTTCCATTACCATCATTATAATTTCTGCCCTATTTACTGAATCAATGCCTAAATTTTTTAGACTATCAGTTGGTGATATAGGTACTTTTTCTAATTCGGGTGCTATTTCACAAGTATGTTTTTTGATGATATTAAATATTTGTTCTTTGTTCATAAAATTCTCCTAAAAACCTATACTATAGTTTAACTCATTTTTTGATTTTTTGAATCATTTTATTTCCTTCTTGGACTGTTAATTCTCCATTGGCTACTTTATTTAATATTGAGCGTAATTTTTGTTTCATTTCCTCTTGTGAATTTCCAGATAAGTAGTCTTTTTGAGTAGATTCTTTCTGAGCTTTTGGGAATGTATTTCCTCCTGTAGAATCAATTTTCTGAGTAATATATTTTGCGAAATCTAATAAGGTAGGGTGGTCGTATAGTTTAGTCGCTTTTATTTTTAAATTGTAGGTTTTATTGATTTTAGTTATCCATTCTACTCCAACAATGGAATCTAAACCTAAATCAACAAACTTTTTTTCTTCATTAATTTCACTGATATCCGCATACAGAGCATCTGCTAATTGTTGTTTCAAAATTTCCTTGACTTGTAAGACATTTTTCTGGAAGTCAGTTAATGGTAGAGATTGTTGGCTGATAGTTGTTCCAGTTTGGGAAGATGGCGATCGCGACCCATCAATATTTATACCCTGAGTTGATAGGGTCTGAGCGATATATTTGGCTAAATCTGATAAGGTAGGGTGGTCGTATAGTTTAGTCGCTTTTATTTTTAAATTGTAGGTTTTATTTATTTTAGTTATCCATTCTACTCCAACAATGGAATCTAAACCTAAATCAACAAACTTTTTTTCTTCATTAATTTCACTGATATCCGCATACAGAGCATCTGCCAGACTTTCTTTGAGGGTTTCTCTGATTTGAGTCACATTTCTATCAAGGCTATTCAATTGAGTTATATTTTCAGATTCAATATCAGCAGCAGGTTTTATTTGAACTGCTTTTGGTGGAACCTCTATAGTTGATTCAGCATTCGATAAAGATAGTGATTCTGGATCTGATAATATTAGTTTTGGTTGCTGTAATATTTTGTCTTTGTTCATTTGTCTTTCCTGTAGCTGGATATTTACTCGATCGATTTGTACTTTTTCTTCAGATATTATACTCTTTTTGTCTTGACTTTTTCGTGGTCGAGGATCTGTTATCCAATACCTTTTTCGTTGCCAAGGATATGTTGGTAATGCCACCTTATTACGAGAATAGTCTTGATCAAATCCTAACCAATCAATTTTTATTTCCCGTACATACAATTCCCCCAAACTTTGCAGCATTTGTAACCAGTCTGGTTTCCCCGAACGTAAACTTGGCAACCATAGTTTTTTTTCTCCCATGAGACACTCACGACCCATACCTAACAGTACCGGTTTTGGTCCTATTTCTAGGAAGATTTCAGCACCTTGTTTGTGCAAAGTTTCCATACTCTGGGCAAATTTTACGGGTTGACGCACATGACGTACCCAATAGTCAGCAGTAGTTATTTCTGCACCTACTTCAGTACCTGTAACATTTGATATTAGTGGTATTTTGGGTTCCTTATAGGTGACCTGTTTAGCCACTGCTTCAAATTCTGTTAACATTGGTTCCATCAATGGGGAGTGGAAGCCATGAGACACCTGTAATTGTTTGGTCTTAATTCCCATATTCTTGAATTTATCACAAATAGTTGCTATAGCTCCACTCTCACCTGATATGACTATACTTTCTGGTCCGTTAACTGCTGCTATTGTGACTTGGGAAGTATATTCTTTTATGGCCTCTGTTACCTGAGATTCTGATGCCATTACCGATACCATCTCACCACCAGAGGGTAATTTTTGCATCAACTTTCCTCGCATGGCTATTAGTTTGAGGCCATCTTCTAGGCTAAATACTCCGGAAATGCAAGCTGCTACATATTCTCCTACACTGTGACCCATGACTACCGAAGGTTTTATTCCCCATGAATCCCATAATTTAAAGAGGGCGTATTCCAGGGCAAATATAGCCGGTTGGGTGTAAGCTGTTTGGTCTAAAATACTTGAGTTTTTTGCATCTTTGGGGTAAATGATTTCTAATATGGATGTTTCTAGATAGGGTTGGAGAATTTGGTCACATTGCTCTAGGGCTTGACGGAAAGTTGGTGCTTGTTCATACAGTTGTCTTCCCATATTCACATACTGGGAACCTTGACCTGTAAATAGGAATGCTATTTTGGGACTTTCATTATTTGGTTGTCCTGAAAATACTCCTACTAATTCTGACTGAGTTTTCCACCCCAGCAGTTTATCTATTAATTCTGTGGGCTCAGATGCCATCACCCCTAGTCGATGGTTAAAATGGGATCTGCCTGTGGAGGCTGTATGGCATACATCTGCTAGGGCTAACTCGGGATTAGTTTCTAGATAACTTTGATAATTACTGACTAACTCATCCAGAGCCTTTTCTGTTTTGGCTGACAGAGTTAATAGATGAATTGGACGTTCAGTAATATCCTGAATTCTAAATTCTGCGGGAGCCTCTTCTATAATTACATGAGCATTAGTACCGCTAGCTCCAAAGGAACTTACTCCTGCAATTACACTAGGTTCATTCCTATCCCAAGTAGTTGGTTGAGTTGCTACCACAATTGGGGAGTTCTTCCAGTCGAACTTACCGGTAGGATTTTTCAGGTGCAAATGAGGTACTATCTGTCGATGCTGTATTTGCAATATGACTTTCATGACCCCAGATATCCCAGCAGCAGATGCTAGGTGACCTATGTTAGTTTTAATAGAGCCAATCATCAACGGCTCTTGGGCAGAACGTTCTTCCCCAAATACTTCTGCCAAAGACCTAAGTTCAATTGGGTCTCCCAGAGAAGTTGCTGTACCGTGAGCTTCTACATAACTTACTTGGGATGGTTTAACTTTCGCCATTTTCAGAGCTTGACGAATTACCTGTTGCTGGGATGAACTATTTGGAACTGTAAACCCACTACTTGGTCCGTCCTGATTCACTGCTGAACCTGAAATCACTGCCAAAATTTGATCTTTTGAGGCTTGTGCATCAGACAAACGTTTCAACACCAACATACCACATCCTTCTCCCCAGGCTGTTCCATTAGCTTCCTCGTCAAAAGTTTTACACCGGCCATCAGGAGATGACATTTGGGCCTGGGATGTCGCAATCAATGGGTCCGGTAATAGCCAGAGATTAACCCCTCCTGCTAAAGCCATTTGACATTCTTGTAATCGCAAGCTTTGACAGGCTTGATGGATAGCAACCAGAGAAGAAGAACAAGCTGTATCTATTGCCATAGATGGGCCAGTCAGTCCCAAGGTGTAGGATAAACGACCGGCTGCAGCATTCAATGGTAAGCCAGTGACTGCATAGGGGGCGACATTAGTGTCTGTCGCTTGTCCGGTAATCACTTGATACTCGCAATTAGTGATACCTACAAATACTCCTGTTACACTATTATCTAATCTCCGAGGAATATATCCAGTATTTTCCAGTGCTTCCCAACTTACTTCCAAGAGTAGGCGATGTTGTGGGTCAATAGTGATAGCTTCTCGCTCTGAAATCCCAAAAAACAGAGGGTCAAATCGAGCTATATCTTCCTGTAAAAATCCTCCCAAGCGGGTAAACATTTTTCCCGGAGTTTCTGGGTTGGGGTCGTAGTAGTTATCTACATTCCAGCGTTGGGAAGGAATTTCTGTAATTGCATCCACTCCATCAGACAGTAATTGCCATAATTTTTGGGGGCTATCGGCTCCTCCAGGAAAGCGACAAGCCATACCAACAACTGCTATTGGTTCTGCTGTGGTATACTCTGGTGCTTCTATTCTAGTTTTAGCTTCCTTTTCCTTTAACTGCCAACCAAGTACTTTTGAATAAATGTAGTCGGTTAAACTAATAATATTTGGACATTCAAAAGCTAAGGTTGTTGGCAGAGAACAATTCAAGCTTTTTTGCAGTTGATTTCTAAGTTCCACTGCCATCAAAGAGTCCATACCCATTTCTACAAAGCCTACATTGACTTCTGGTAATTTAGATGAACTGAAACCTAGTACCTGAGCTACTTGCTCCCGAATGTGTTCCCTTAAAATTTCTTGACGTTTCTGATTTGATGCTGCCTCTAATTTGGCTAACAATTCAGTTTTGACTTTCTGTTTCTGTCTCTCTTGTTCCTCAGCGCCTTCCCCGTCTGTTGCTTCTAAGTCTAATGAAATTTCTGACAGTAATGAGCGTTTACCTCCCAGTTCATAAAGCTCCTTAAATAACCTCCAATTCATATCTGCTACTATTGTCTGAGGACTATTGCTTACTAACACCTTCTCCAAAGCAACTATTGCTTTTTCTGACTCCAGTGGTTTCACCCCTGTTTTATTTAACCAATCCATGGCCTCTCCCATTGCCATACCTCCTCCTGACCAAGGCCCCCAATTTATGCTATAACTTGGTGCTCCCAGAGAGCGGCGATAATAAGTTAATCCATCCAGAAAATGGTTAGCTGCTGCATAGTGAGCTTGACCTTTTGAACCCCATACTGATGCAATGGAGGAGAAATTCACAAAAAAGTCTAGCTCTAGCTTCTGAGTTAGTTGATGTAGCAACCATCCTCCTACTACTTTGGGACGCAGTACGGCTTCGAGTTGAGAAAATTCTAATTCCTGAAGCAGTTGAATTTCTCCTGTCACTCCCGCCGCATGAATTATGCCTTTGAGTGTTGGCATTGATGTCTGAATTTGTTCCAGAATTTTGGCTATGTCTGCTTCAACAGAAACATCCCCTAACAACACTCTCACTTGGCATCCTGTTTCTTCTAATTTTTTTATGGACTCAGTCACTTTTTCTGTTGGAGGGCGACGTCCAGTTAAAACAATATTTTTCCCTCCTTTTTCCACCAACCATTGGGCAGTATGTAATCCTAACGCTCCTAACCCTCCTGTGATTAGGTAACTACTATCTGATGATAAGGATAGGGGTTGATAAAATTCTGGAGTATCTTTGTTAACTAGACGAGCTACATAGGTGTTTTCTCCCCGTAAGGCTAGATGATCTTCTTCAAATTGTTGGTTAGCTAATAATTCCCATAACTTTTCTGTCTCGTCTGCTACTGGAGCTTGTGGATCTAGATCTACTAATCCTCCCCATAATTGGGGATGTTCTAGGGATACTACTCTACCTAATCCCCACAAGGGTGAGCCTGCTAGTCCTGTTATTTGATTTTCTGTTTTGGATAATACTGACTGGGAACCACGGGTTACTAGCCATAGTTGGGGAGTGCTGTTGTTTTTCAGTACAGTCTGTAACAGTTTTACTACGCTGCCACATCCCCATAGTTGAGTTGATTCTAAGGTTTCTACAGTTAAGTCTTTTGATGGGGGTGCGTCTAAACTCCACAAATGAATTAATTTTGTAATGGGTGTTTCACTACTTTGTTGAATTTCTTGATACAGTTGTTCAAATTCTTGGGGAGTATGAGGGTTTAGTTGATAAGTATTTGCTGTTTGTTTTTGATAGTTCTGGCCTCGAGCAACTAGGCTGTATTCATGACCTTGTTGTTGTAATTTTTGGGCGAATTTTTCGGCTACTCCTGTGGTATCGGCTAAGATTAACCAATGAGTTGGTTGAATGTTTGTGTTTGAGTTGGTTTGAGTTAGGGGTTGCCACTGAATTTCGTAGAACCATTTTTTGATGGTTGCGGCTGTTAGTTGTTCTTGATGTTGTTGGGCTAATAGGTCTAATAGTTCTGGTAAGAGTTTCAGTTTTTCTGGTGAAAGTTTGGCTGCTGTTTCTAGTTGTTGGGTGAGGGTTTCTGTGTTTCCTTGGGTTAGTAGTTGGAAAATGGGAGTCTGATGAATATTGTCTGTGTTTTGATGTATTTTCTGTTTGTTTTTTGTTGTTTCTACCCAATAACTTTCTCGTTGGAATGGATATGTGGGCAATGCTACTTTCTGACGACTATAGTCGGAGTCAAATCCTGACCAATCTATTTTGGCTCCTTTTACATACAATTTTCCTAAGCTAGAGAGCATTTGTTGCCACTCATCCACTCCCGGATGCAACGATGGCAACCATTCTCCTACGTCTTCTGTTACACATTGTCTGCCCATTCCTAACAATATCGGTTTAGAGCCTATCTCCAGGAATGTTTCATATCCTTGCTCTTCTAGAGTTTTCATACTCTGAGCAAATTTTACGGGTTGACGTACATGACCCACCCAATAGTCAGCAGTGGTTATTTCTGCACCTACTTCAGTACCTGTAACATTTGATATTAGTGGTATTTTGGGTTCCTTATAGGTGACCTGTTTAGCCACTGCTTCAAATTCTGTTAACATTGGTTCCATCAATGGGGAATGGAAAGCATGGGATACCTGTAATTGTTTGGTCTTAATTCCCAGATTTTTTAATTGATCACAAATAGTTGCTATAGCTCCACTCTCACCTGAAATTACGATACTTTCTGGTCCGTTAACTGCTGCTATTGTTACTTGGGAAGTATATTCTTTTATAGCCTCTGTTACCTGAGATTCTGATGCCATTACCGATACCATCTCACCACCGGAGGGTAACTGCTGCATCAATTTTCCTCGCATGGCTATTAACTTTAGACCATCTTCTAGGCTAAATACTCCGGCAATGCAAGCTGCTACATATTCTCCTACACTGTGACCCATGACTACATTGGGTTTGATTCCCCAGCTCGACCATAATTTAAAGAGGGCGTATTCTAGGGCAAATATGGCCGGTTGGGTGTAAGCTGTTTGGTCTAATATACTTGAGTCTTGTGCATCTTTGGGGTAGATGATTTCTAATATAGATGTTTCTAGATAAGGTTGTAAAATTTGGTCACATTGCTCTAAAGCTTGACGGAAAGTTGGTGCTTTTTCATACAGTTGTCTTCCCATATTTATATACTGGGAACCTTGACCTGTGAAGAGAAAGGCAATTGAGGTCGCCGTAGTATTGTTTGTCAATTCTCCTGAAAAGATTCCAGCTACTTCCTCTTCTGCTTGGTACTGTCGGAGTTTTTCTTCTAATTCTTGTTGGTTAAAAGCAACAAATGCTAGTCTATGCTTAAAGTGGGTACGTCCAGTGTTAGCTGTGTAGCAAATATCTCCTATTGCACACTCTAGATGATTATTGAGGTAATTCTCATACTTTCCTACAAGCTCTCGCAAAGCAGGTTCAGTTTTGGCTGAAAGAGTGAAGAGATGGGAGGGACGCTCTATCTTATTGGGAACTATTGTTGTTAGAGGCGCTTCTTCCACAATCACATGAGCATTAGTTCCACTGAGACCAAAGGAGCTGACTCCCGCTAGTCTAGCCTTATCACTCCGTAACCAAAGTCTTGTCTCTCTCGGCACTACTATAGGTATGTCCTCCCAGGCAATTCGTCTATTTGGTTGTTTTAGATGAAGATGAGGAGGAATTTTCTCGTTCTGCAAAGACAAAATAACTTTAATTAATCCAGCAATCCCTGCTGCTCCCTCTGTATGACCAATATTGGTCTTGACAGAACTAATAATAATGGGTGTATCTTGAGGACGATTCTTACCATATACGTTAACTAAAGCTTCGACTTCAATCGGATCTCCAAGGGGGGTTCCAGTTCCATGACACTCTACGTAATCCACCTGAGAAGCCTCAACCTTGCTATTAACCAAGGCTTGTCGTATCAAGGCCTCCTGAGCTAACCCATTGGGCACTGTCAACCCACCACTAGGACCATCATGATTAACCGCAGAGCCTCGGATCAGAGCTAGAATGTTGTCTCCGTCGGCTTGCGCATCTGACAATCGCTTGAGAACAATCATTCCACATCCCTCTCCTCGTCCATAGCCATCTGCGCTATCGTCAAAGGTTTTACAACGACCATCTGGTGAATTCATATGGGCTCTAGATTCAAGCACACTCATATCCGGAGTGATCATGAGATTTACCCCACCAACTAAAGCTATATTGCACTCTTGCTGGTGGAGACTCTGACAAGCCATATGACAGGCTACGAGGGAAGAAGAGCAAGCTGTTTCAACTGTCAACGTCGGTCCAGTCAGCCCCAGGGTATAGGAAATCCTTCCAGCCGCTAGGGCAGAGCCAGTACCAGAGGCAGTGTGCGAATCTGCAGGATTTGTTGCCAACTGCGTGTAGTCATGGGTCATCATACCTATGAATACTCCCGTTGGAGTACCTCTGAGAGCTAGGGGAGACAAACCAGCGTCTTCGAGGCTCTCCCAAGAGACCTCCAAAAGTAATCGGTGTTGAGGATCAATTTGTTTGGCTTCCCGAGGGGAAATCTTAAAAAACTCAGGTTCAAACTTATCCACGTCAGTGATGAAGTTGGCAAAGCGGGTATACATCTTACCCGTGGCATCAGGATTTGGATCGTAATATTGATCGATATCCCAACGATCTTTCGGCACTTCAGTAACCCCATCAATCCCCTGTTCCAGTAAATGCCAAAAGGCTTCAGTATTCAATGATTTTGGGAAACGACAACCTAAGCCAATAATGGCAATGGGTTCTGCCTTAGTTTGCTCCAAAGCATTGAGTTTAGCTTTTTTCTCCCGCAACTCAAGCAAAGCGTCTCTGAGTAATTTAGATTGATCTACTTTTGTATTCATTTTCCTTTAAACCTCTTTATATATTTTTATATCATAACTTAGGCAGCACCGCTATATATTAGGACATAAATTTGTCAATTTTCAATATATTGCCACTACAGTTAGTCCCGTTGCGTAAGTCCTAATTGTATATTTCATTTGCTAGTAATGTCGCTAGTTCATCTGTAGAAAGTTCGCTTAGATCTTCAGTAAGATTGAGTTCTTCAGAAGAAGTATCTTTCAATTCCTCAAAACTGATAGTCTCCAAGACATCCTGGGCTAGGTAGTTCACTAAATCATCTATGTTGGCATAATTGAACAAGACGGTTGCTGACAAGGGACACCCTAAAATAGATTGCAGTCTATTCCTGAGTTCTGTTAATATCAGTGAATCTATTCCTATATCAAAGAATCCAGCCTCAGTGTCTATTCGCTCTGGATCTGCGGTCCCAACTACTTGAGCTACTTGTCGGCGAACTTCATTCGTCAGAAGCTGGCGACGCTGTTCGGGGGGTACGGCTTCTAACTGCTCAATCAACCATCCTTCCTGAGATTGTTTGGGCTTATAAGGCATTAAATCCGTTAGCATTGGTACTGTTGTTCCTGTCTGTACCTGGAACCATTGTGACCAATTCACCGGAAACACTCCTACTTGGCTTTGAGACACTGATAACAAATTCTCCAATGCCACCATCCCCTGCTCTGGCTGAATTGTCCTCATTCCACTAATGTCTGAGCGATTTTGATGCTGAGTCCCTAAACGAGCAGCCATGCCCCCAGACGCCCATGGTCCCCAATTAATACTCAACCCTGGTAAACCCAAACCACGGCGATAGTGGGCCATTGCATCCATAAAAGCATTGGCAGCAGCATAATTTCCCTGACCAGAATTCCCCAACATCGAAGCTATAGATGAGAAACAAACAAAGAAATCTAAGGGTAAATCCCGAGTTAGTTGATGCAAATACCAAGTTCCTGACACCTTGGGAGCTAAAACCTTTGTAAATCGCTCCCAGCTCATCTTTTGTAATACCCCATCATCTAACACTCCAGCAGCATGAATCACTCCTTTAAGTGGAGGTAACGACCCAGATATTTCCTCCAAGATTTTGGTAAGAGAATCCTGAGTAGAAATATCTCCTAACAAAACACTCACCGTCGCTCCTGCTGCTTCTAAGTCCCCTATAATTTTTCCTGCAGTTTCATTTGGACTCCGACGGCCAGTTAATACTATATGCTTGGCTCCCTCTTTCACCATCCATTGTGCTACTTCCAAGCCTAAAGCTCCTAAACCTCCTGTAATCAAATAACTTGCTTCTGCTTTGATAGACTGTTGACTTTCTAAGATGGGCAATTTTTTTTGTCGTACTAATCTGGCTACATAACGGACCCCCTGACGAATTGCTATTTGGTCTTCATTACTATCAGAAAACATCTCATCTACCAAACTAGGGATAACTTCCGAAATCTGGGATGTAGGGTCTAAGTCGATTCGACCACATCTTAACTCTGGGTGTTCTGAACTAATAACACGCCCCAGTCCCCATAGACTTCCTTGTTTTGGTTGTACTACTTCTGCCTCATCTAATACACTCTGAGTCCCTTGAGTAACTAACCACATCGGTATGACATCGGTTAATCCAGCCTCAATTAAAGCTTGCAGTAAATGTAACCCTGTCGCACAACCTAGTTGTTGAACTGTTTGTAAATCTTCAACTTCATTTATACCCCATAAATGCAAAATTCCCTTAATTTCAGAATTATCTTGCAGCAATTTAAGAAATTGTTCAGCAATAGTGGGATTAATTTGATAATGTTGAGCATCTAATTGCCTATACTCTGAACCTGGGGAGACCCAAATATAGTCCTCCCCTTTCTGTTGTAAATTCTTCCCAACAGACTCCATCAATTCATCATTAAGTGCAAAGACTAACCATTTACCAGAGATATTTTCATCAGATTTTGCAGTTTTTGTTAAGGGTTGAGCTTGCCAGTTAATTTCATAAAACCAATCATTTAAATCTGAATCCAGAGTCATTAGTAAGGCTTTGGGATTCGCTTTCCTAGCTTTGAAACCATCAACCTGAGCCACTAATTGTCCAGTTTGGTCAAATAACTGTATTTCTGTTTTAAGCAGTTTTTCTTCTGATGTTCCATCTTTAACTTGACGGCCATAACACCAAAGCCTACGATTTTCAGGACGCTGATAAAAAGTAAACTTCTCTATACTGAAGGGAACAAAAGTCTCACTTTCATCACCAGAAAGACCGAAGTAAAATACAGCCAATGACGACTGAAAACATGAATCAATTAAGGCTGGATGTATTTGATACTGAAGTGCATCTAACACTGTTTCAGGTACTTTCATTTGACAAAGAACTTCTCCCTCTCCTAACCAGACTTGGTCTATCCATCTAAAACTATCCCCTAAGTGAATTTGTCTATCCCATAGAACCTGGTAAATTTCTGCGCCTTCAACTTTTTGACTACAACGAGATTGAATTTCTTTGATGGTTTCTAGAGAATGCTGGGAGGACTCCGTAATAGGAGAAATCTTGCCTGTAGCATGCAGATCCCAAGAACTACTACCATTGGTAGAGCTAGAAGAGCTATCAAAACTAATTACTTGAAATGAGTATGAACTATCCTCTGGAGTCAAAACCATCTGAACATTCCGCACTCCTTGTTCCGGAATTGCTAAGGCTTGGGGAAACAGAATATCTTCCAGTTGACATCCGGTTGCAGAAAATGTTAAAGAGGCCCCTGCTAACAGTAGAGAAATGTGACTAGCACCAGGCACTACAACTTTTTCATATATAAGGTGGTCTGCTAAAAATGGTAGGTTATGGGTGCTAAACTCGGATTCAAAAAATATCTCTTTTGATAAAGGAGATTTAAACTTGCGATTAATCAGAGGATGAAGTTTAGTTGTAGAGATAGTTTGAGAATTGGCATTTTCCAACCAATAACGTGCCCGTTGGAATGGATATGTAGGCAATGCTACTTTATGACGATTATAATCAGATTCAAACCCTGACCAATCTATTTTTACTCCTTTTACATATAATTGTCCTAAGCTGTAGAGCATTTGTTGCCATTCATCTACTCCTGGACGCAATGATGGCAACCATTCTCCCACATCTTCTGTTACACATTGTCTGCCCATTCCTAACAATATCGGTTTAGAGCCTATCTCCAGGAATGTTTCATATCCTTGCTCTTCTAGAGTTTTCATACTCTGAGCAAATCTTACTGGTTGACGCACATGACCCACCCAATATTCAGCAGTGGTTATTTCTGCACCTACTTCAGTACCTGTCACATTTGATATTAGTGGTATTTTTGGTTGATTATAGGTAACCTGTTTAGCCACGGCTTCAAATTCTGTTAACATTGGTTCCATCAATGGGGAATGGAAAGCATGGGACACCTGTAACTGTTTGGTCTTAATTCCCATCTTCTGGAAGCTAGTGCAAATAGTTGCTATAGCTCCACTCTCACCTGAGATTACTATACTTTCTGGTCCGTTAACTGCTGCGATTGTTACTTGGGAAGTATATTCTTTTATGGCCTCTGTTACCTGAGATTCTGATGCCATTACCGATACCATCTCACCACCGGAGGGTAACTGTTGCATCAACTTTCCTCGCATAGCTATTAGTTTGAGACCATCTTCTAGGCTAAATACTCCGGCAACGGTTGCTGCTACATATTCTCCAACACTATGACCCATGACTACATTGGGTTTGATTCCCCAGGTCGACCATAATTTAAAAAGGGCGTATTCCAGGGCAAATATGGCCGGTTGGGTGTAAGCTGTTTGGTCTAAAATACTTGACTTTTGTTCCTCTTGAGGATATAGGATTTCTAATATGGATGTTTCCAAATAGGATTGGAGAATTTGGTCACATTGTTCTAAAGCTTGACGGAAAGTTGGTGCTTGTTCATACAGTTGTTGGCCCATATTCACATACTGGGAACCTTGGCCTGTAAATAGGAATGCTATTTTAGGACTTTCACTATTTGGTTGTCCTGAAAATACTCCTACTAATTCTGCCTGAGTTTTCCATCCCAGCAGTTTCTCCATTAATTCTGTAGGGTCAGATGCGATCGCCCCTAGTCGATGATTAAAATGGACTCTGCCTGTAGAGGCTGTATAACATACATCTGCTAGGGCTAATTCGGGATTAGTTTCTAGATAACTTTGATACTTACTGACTAAATCTTCTAAAGCCTTTTCTGTTTTCGCTGATATAGTTAATACATGAAATGGACGATCAATAACGTTCTGAGTTGTGACTTTAGAAGGCGGTTGCGCCAGCACAGCACATCCATTTGTCCCCCCAAGCCCGAGGGAATTAACCACAGCGCAAATAGGTTTTTGCTCAGTTTCTTTATCTAGTGATATGGGAGAAAATTCTTCAAATTTTGTATTAATTTTAAAAGGGCTAGTGGCCAGATTCAGTTTATCATTGACCTGATTTAGATTAATTTGCGGTGGTATTTTTCCATGTTTGAGAATGAGGGCAGTTTTAATTAAGGCCGCCATACCAGAAGCTTGTTCTAAATGACCAATGTTGGCTTTGACACTTCCTATAGTAACTTGACTTTGTTTGATCCCAATGAACTTAAAGGCTTTAGTCATGGCCTGAATCTCTAAGGGGTCGCCAACAATAGTCCCAGTGGCATGGCATTCTAAATATTTCAATTGCTCTGGTTCAATATTGGCAACTGTTAAGGCTTCTACTACAGCCTTTGCTTGAGCAGGGACGCTTGATGCAGTATAGCTAACTTTTTTAGCACCATCGTTATTAACCGCAGTGGACTTAATTACTGCATAAATGTTGTCATTATCCCTGATTGCTTTATTCAAGGGCTTAAGTACAATAGCTCCTACCCCGCTGCCGAATATTGTTCCCTTAGCTTCCTGGTCAAAAGGTCTACAATGGCCATCTTGAGAGAGAATATTGCCTTCACTATAGAGGTAACCACGATGCTGGGGTACACGGATGCAGGAGGCTGCGGCCAACGCCATCTCACTTTCCCCACTTAAGATACTGCGGCAAGCTGTGTGCAATACAACCATAGATGTTGAGCAGGCTGTTTGTATATTGACACTAGGACCAGTTAAGTCCAGTTTATAGGAAACTCTGGTACTTACAAAGTCTTTATCCATGCCCATGTGTTCCATACTGCCCGTCGTATTCGGTAACTGTTCAGTACGACCAATCCGATTAGCAAAATAACTAGTAACTAATCCCCCGGTTCCAGCAAAAACGCCGACGGGTTCTTTAATGTCAGTAGCCCCATATCCTGCGTTTTCAAAGGCATGCCACGCGGTTTCTAGTAAAACTCGTTGTTGAGGATCGATAGCGGAGGCTTCTCTCGACGAATAACGAAAAAATTCAGCATCAAATCGATCGATTGCATCAATTATCGGTGCAGCAAGAACGTAATCAGGATGATTTGCAATCTTAGGTTCTTCCTCATGATCTAGCACTTGTTGAAGTTCCATAAAAGTAATACTTTCTTTCCCTTCGCATAGATTAGTCCAATAACTATTTAAGTCGTTGGCACCAGGAAATCTACATGCCATACCAATAATAGCGATATCTTGATACTTATGAGGAATATACATATATTATTTTTATAATTAACTATAAAAAAAACTTATAAATATTAAAAATTAAACTTGAAAACGTTCCCTGATCTTGCTAAGTTCGGCATCAAGTTCATCGCTTTCACCTTGATTATCTCTAAGCAAAAAATCGATATAAGCTTTGATCAAATCATTGACAGTTCGGACACTGGTGATAGAAACAAACTCAGCAAAGGGATCACAATCTAATTCCAATTCTAAGCTTGTAACTAATTGAGCCAATTCCAGTGATGTTAATCCCAGATCCGTATTCAACGAGTCAGTTGGTTTAACTTCGTTGATCTCTGATTCTTTATCCTGAAGAATTTCTTTGATTTGATCTTCGATGATCGAACAAATTTCTTTTTCATCTAACATGTAATACCTCCATCGACAACTAGGGTTTGACCAGTAACAAAACTTGCTTTTTCCGAACACAAAAACAATACGCTTTCAGCTATATCAATTGTTGTGCCCATTCTCCCAAGAGGAGTTCTTCTTTTTATTCTTGCTTTATCAGATTCTGTTAATCCCCCAACCATATCACTCTCAAAATATCCGGGAGCAACTGAGTTAACTCTTATTTTCTTGACTCCTAATTCGCGAGCCAGAGCGCGTGTTAGTCCATCAGCGGCTGCTTTTGTAGCACTATAAACCGCGACTCCAGAATGACCTCGAATAGCATTTACTGATGAAATAAATACAACACTACCATTCCCGTTTTTTAGCATTAAGCTAGTTACCACTTTGGTTAAGTATAGAGGCCCTGTTAAATTAAGATTTACACATTTGGCAATATCATCAAAAGGCATTGTCCCTAATACACCATCTAAGCCAACACCAGCATTATTTACTAAAGCATCTATATGTCCATACCTTTTATAAGCTTGCATGGCAAATGATTTTACTTTCTGTGCATTAGTAATATCCACGGATGTCCAGAAAAAATCTTCTGGGTTACTGTCCAACTGTTTTTTGATGAAGTCACTAGCAGTTCTGCTAAAAGTAGCAACGCAGTAGCCTTCCTGCAGAGCTCGTTCACAAATTGTTTGACCAAGCCCACGACTACCACCGCTAATCAAAAGCACTTTTTTTTCTTTTTGTTTACTGTTCATAACCTCACCATACTCAATTAACCATTGACAGAATGAACAGAATGAAGAATGAAGAATGAAATCTCATTTAATTATACATCTTTAAATCAATCAGGACTTACGCAATGGAAAACCAAACCAGAAAGTAATGCCGGGTTAAAACCCGCGTGTCCCTATTCAACTAGTCGTTAAAATAGGCTGGCTAACTTTCTCCCGCCGTTTTTTTTTGTTTTTTGAAACGAGCACTATGAAAAGTGGTATTGCAAAGCTCAATATAAGCCGGTACTTTGTATGCAGCTAAACGTGTTTGGCAATGTTTTTTGATTTTACGACGGAGGCTTTTAATGTCTTCTTCCTCGATGACAGCTACCTTTGCATAAACTACTTGACCTGTTAATGGGTTTCTTTTCCCAGAAACAGCAACATCTTTAATGTTTGGTATTTCCAGAATCACACTTTCAATTTCAGGCGCATAAACTTTTTCCCCTCCGACATTAATGATGTCGGTTTCTCTGCCCAAAATTTTAAAATATTCTCCATCAACCTCTACTTTGTCACGAGTATTCATCCATCCTTCTTCATCAAATGGTGAAGGGGCATTCAAATAACCTAACATCGCGCTTTCTGATTTAATCCATAGGACACCATCAACAACTTTCAGTTGATAACCATCACCACCCATTTTCATCCATAATGAGTCATTGTTTTGGGACTGGGTACTCAAAATCCCTAACTCAGATAAACCATAGGTCTGTTTCAAGCGACATTTGGGTAAATGCTTATGTAACTCTTTTAGGGTTGAATTCGGCATAGGTTCAGTACCGTATGTAATTAGCGATAAGGAACTGAGATTATATTTTTCATAGGCTCTTGATATCAGTAACATATTTAAAAATGTTGGAGAGGTAGGTAAGAGTTGCAATTGATATTTTTCAATAAGACTACAAACCGATTCAGGAAAGCGATCAGTAACCGGAACAAGGGTACCTCCGTTGGCCATTGTACTGAGCAATGTATTAATACCTCCTATATGGTCAAACATGAGAAAACATATAGTGCTCATTGCCTTGCGTTGTTTGAGGAATTTATCCAATAGTCTATTAAAATTTAAAACAATTCCTTTACTTTTACCTGTTGAACCGGAACTAAATAGAACTAAACCAGGCGCATCGTTATGTCTAAGTTTATCGTAAATATCATAACTTTCTGATGATACAATAAAAGGTTGAATCACCTCCTTACCAACATTGGGTCTGATTATGTAATCAACTTTAGCTATCTCCATAAAATAGTCTTTTTGCTGTTTAATTGAAGGGGAAAGAGGCACAATAATATTTTTGTTAGCAATTAGCGCTAGTAATAATGCTATGCTATCAGGACTATAGTCAGCATCAATAGCGACAACCTGACCAGCTGACACCTTTGCTTTTTCAATAAAGCTCTGCCATGACTTTTGAATTTCTAGTAACTGACTGTAACTAATTGGACTATCTTCAAAAATAATAGCTGTACGATTATTGAAATCAGCCAACCTCTCTAGTAACCAGTGCTTTAACATAAATTACCTTATTTCATAGATGAGTTCGTAGTAGTCAAAGCTGGATACTCCCATGAATACCCCTGTGGGTATACCTGCTAATTCTTCTGGTGGTTGTCCGGACGTCTTCTAAAGCCTCCCAAGCTAGTTCTAGCAAGAGACGTGGGGATCCATGGTTTGGGTTTCTCGGGAATAAATTCCAAAAAAGTGTGGATCAAATTCGTCTACCTGCTTCAGAAAATTACCCCACCAACTGTTAGTTTTCCCTGGGTTAGAGATGTCAGGGTGGTAAAATAATTCGTTATCCCACCGAGAAGCTAGCACTTCTGTAAATGGCATCGATACCATTGCATAGTAGTTTCCAGAAGGCTTCTGGATTTTTAACTCCGGGCAAACGACACCCCATTCCTATTATTGCTCTTGGTTCAATATTCATCATTTTTTCAGCTTCTGCTACCAGCACACAAGTCTTTTCTGTGGAGATAGCGATGTGTAATTATTTTTGTCTAACTACTTTACAAAATCTTCTAGGGCTTCAAATAAAGCAATTCATACTCTTTGGGCTTAGTCAAAGATAATAAAAATCCTAAATCTTTAGCCTCAACTTTTTCAGAATCGATTTTTAATTGGCTATCATTAACTGATTTTTTCTCAGAATTCATTAAAGATTTTATTAAAATTATATTTTCAAACTGAATATCAAAAAACTCTAAATCTTCCTCAACTTTATAATCGCCTGATTCTTTGAGTTTTTGAACAACTCTATCTCTCGTTTCACTAGCCTTTTTGACCATAACACTCCACTGTTCATCATCCGTTTCATCAACTTTTGCATTTTTAAGGTGACGATAGACTTCAATATAATTGTCCAGGAATTTTTTATATGGTTCCTTATACCTCATATCATTGAAATAGTTGCGACTAAATAATTGTTCTAGCGCTTCAGTCAACTCAACTGAATCCATCATGAGCGTTTTCCAGAAATATACAAATATACCAATAAAATTACCATATTTTTTATTAATTTTTTCGATCAGGTCTTCAACCCCGTCAACAGCATATTCCCCTTTCAGTCGATATTTCAATGCGTTATTAGGAAAGGCATAATAAAATACCAGATCTTTTATTGAGCTAACTTTACTAGGTTTATAATCAATTCCGATTAATCTTGCTATATCATCTGTATAAAATCCAAAATATACCAGGTGATCTGCGCGGCGAGGTTTAGTTGTGCCATAATAATGATTATTGTAGGCGACAATACGCTCGTCCAGGTTATGATTTATCTTCTGATGAAATTCTGATTGAGTTATCATTTTATGAACGAACAACCCTTGCATTTCAATTATATTTGCCAGACCACCTGTATAAGGACGTGTATACCCAATCAAGTATACATTATTCAGTGTCTGGGGAATTACACCCATAAAATTATCTCTGTAATGATAGTTATAGGAAGTATTTCCATCAATCATAATTTCTGGTAACCTGGGTTGTTCTGTATCCCCTTTTATATACTGATGGAAAGTTCTTTCAATGCCTGCGTAAGTTATGGTTTTCTTTTCAAAATTAATTTCGGTATCTTTGGGTACAACAATAACCTTACCTGTATGCAACCACATGGCGATATCATTCAATAGGTAACCTTGAGAAATAGACTCTTCAAGGTTATTACCAAATTTATCCGCATATTGATCTATAGGCCAGTATTTAATCGCAATTGTACCGCTGGCAGGGCGTGACTTACTTGTAATATAACTATCGTCACGCACAGTCAGAGGAAATTGATCTCCCATTAGAATTGGTTTCTTTGAACCTATAGGCGTACCGTAGATTACAGATCCGTAATGCTCATGGGACATATACCTAAAATTATGAGCTTCTAGCTGATCTAAGGTATATATTGTTCCCGGTCCTGCCACTACTTTATCTCGGGCATTAAACCCATTTGTTCTAATGATAATTTTGTTGTTATTGGGTATCAATTTTGCGATGATTAGATTAGCCGAGTCTCCCATCGTATCAAACACAAAAGTTTTGTTCGATACACTGTAATCAATATCATTAATCTGGCTGTGTATAGCACGACTAAACCCTGTGGAGCAGATGACGTGTTTGGCTTTCAGTGTTTTTCCAGATTTTGTAAAAATTACACTATGGTCTTTGAAATTATCTATTCTCGTCACCCGATCTCTTATTATTTCGTTCTCATATACCTTTCGCCATTTCTGGTGCATTTCATAAAATTGCTTTGATGTAGGATAATAATCTTCTACAAAATCCTTTACCAAATCAAATGAATAAAAGCTAGTCAAATAGCTGGATACTAAGTCAAAATCCAAACGGTTACTTTTACTCAGACTATCCCAGACACTATTACCGTCCTCGGAAATGATTTGAAACTCTGTTCCGGTGCGCTGTAATTCTCTAATCAATGGCAACGCACTAAATCCAAAACCGATTATACATACTTCAATCATAATGTTTTACCTCACAATCTTATCAAAATAAAAAATTGGCTATTCTGGACTGGTTATAGGCAATTAGTAGCTCAAATGCGCTCAACCCGTTAAATAGCAAGAAATTCAACCGAACAAAAGTCTTTTGTATGGGTTGGGATACTCGTGGTTGGTTAACCAGCCTACATGGGCGTGCCAGAGACCTCGCAACTTACCCAATATTCCCTCTTCCAGTAATTCTGGATTGGGGGAATGGGGGTCTCCAGGTAAATTACTATACTCGTGATAAAGTCAAGCCCACCGTATTTTTTGCTCCTTATAATTGGGTTTAAATCTCGATATTCCATAAATTTAAACTCCAGTTAAAACACCATCTGCTCCTGCGTGTTGAGCCATCATCTTTTTCTGTTTGTTATTAAGTTTGAGCTTTGTTGTGATGGATCTCATCTGTGTGTTTTGAGAGTAGACTAGCATACTATAGCAAGTCTTATACCCATGAGGTACAACTCTCTGGGTTCTAGGGAGCCGGGAGCGGGGAGCGGGGAGCCGGGAGCGGGGAGCCGGGAGCCAGGATAAGGGAAGAGGGCAAAAAAAATGTGTACCTCATAGCTATGACGAACGCTATATATAGATAGGCTGCTTAATAACTTTTGGTATCTTATCGTTATTATTTGAGAAAGTCAACACTTTTTTTGTTTTTTTGTACGAAAATAGTTAGAAAGCAGACATGACAAGGGATATAGCTCTCATTTTTCGTATAAAACACTCCTATTCATTAGGATTAATTTTCATTAATTATTGTTTACAATCAATAAGCTTATGACTAAATTTTACCAGGGTAAGCTCATCTAATTTAGTAAAAAAGGTACTTGACAAAAGTATCAAAACAGTATCCTTTATAGCTATCAAGGGACAAAACTTGTAGGCTCTTCCGGATCTGTGGTTTAAAACGTATTAAAAGGCACAAAATCGAAAATCAACGTGGCTGGAACTGGCGGAATTACCTGACATAAGCTTGTCTTATCACCGCAAAGCCGGAAGAGCCAACTTGTAACATATAGTAATCTTAAATCATTTGTAAAATCACTGGAATTATTAACAATAGTTGCAACTACGGTATTACGTGCCTTCTGCCTTCTGCATCCTGCCTTAAAGCAGCCTGACGGGGTGACAACCAAGCCAGAAGCCTTATGGATTGGCAATTAGAGCGACTTGTGGTCAAAAAAATAATGCTGATGGGGTGACAAGGAAGCTAGAAGGTAGACTGAATCAGAGTCATAGTTCTTTAGTTGCCAAATCAAATCCTACTACTTGTTTGGTTTTAGTAATTTTTATACCTCGCCGTAGGCGACGCTTTAGGCCGTAGGCCTCCGCTGCGCGAACGAGCCCCGCGTGGCCGTAGGCCAAACGCGAACGAAGATAAAAAGCTATTCCTGGCTTTAACCCTAACTGTTGTAACTGAGTCCAAATTTGGCTTTCTTGTTTAATGAAATGATTTTTTTTAGCTCTTCCGTACTTGTTATTTTAACTTAACAATTTGACGAAGGGAGCAGGGAGCAGGGAGCAGTGGAAAGAGGCAGTATTTAGAAATACTTGTTAAGTAAATAGCCTCAGAATCCTGTCTTGATGCAAAGCGCGAGTGGGGGAAACCACGCCAGTTTCTCATGGGGGAGACCACGGCAGTCGCTCATGGGGGAAACCCCCAAGACCGCGCTGCCTCCCCAAGACCGCACTGGCTCCCCAAGACCGCGCTGCATCGCTTGTAGAGTAAGTTTTCTGTTTTTTTTACCTGAAATTTAGCATAGCAGGTACTGAAGAACCAAGAAATTCGATTCTCTGAAAAAAATGCCACGCGCACGCTAACATTTTGATTCTGTAATTTGTTCACGATTCCCGATTCCCGATTCCCGATTCCCGATTCCCTACTCCCTTAAAAAACAATATCCCATTCCATAACCGTACATTTTATTTCAATTACCCCTCCGAAAAAAAATTATAAAACCCCTTGACAAATTTAACTATTATCGTTATGATTATATTTATAAACTTAACAACGAATTGTTAACTATGTCTGACAATTTTCGCCCTAATCCAGAAAACAATCCTGAGGATATCACTCCTAGTAATACTCCTCAGGAACCTTTCCGCAAAAAATACCCCATTAAGCACATTTTGAAAGGCTCTCGCCAGGCAATAAACAACACCATGTATACCCTTTATGCACGGGGTTACGCCCAAATTGACGAATGGAGCCCCCTTCAGGCAACTGAGATTCCTGGGGAATTCATCACGGTAATGACGAAATACTTAACTCTGGGTTAAGGGCTTAAATTTCAGGGGGCTTTGCCCCCTGGCCAAAGGCCAATCACATCGGATCACGTCCGGATGGGTTTACAAAGTTGAGACATAAGTAACAATTCGTAGCCGTGGAACATAGTTCTGCGGCTACTTTTTTTTGGTTAGCAGGTTTAAGGTTATGAGGTTGAAGGTTAGATGGTTGAAGGTTAGATGGTTGAAGGTTAGATGGTTGAAGGTTAGATGGTTGAAGGTTATTTGGTTGAAGGTTAGATGGTTGAAGGTTATTTGGTTGAAGGTTAGATGGTTGAAGGTTATCAGCTATCAGCTATCAGTTCGTAGGGTGCGTTAGGGGCGGGCGAGCCTTAATTTTTCCCCTCTTCGCGCCTTGTTGAAACAGCCCGCACCGTAACGCACCACGGGCAAGATGCCCGTTCCACCCACCAGGTCAAACAGCTTTAATGATATGCACCCGCTTCGGAGCAGGAAACAGAGAACAACAATTATCAAAATTTATTTACGTAACCTAGATCTCTTTATATTTTTTCCAAGTTGTGCAACAATCTATCTTTGAAACTATAATCTAGCGTTTCCTAGTCTAGTCAGGTAAATCTAAATTTTATTCCCGATTCCCGATTCCCGATTCCCGATTCCCGATTCCCGATTCCCGATTCTCTCCAATAACAACTTTCAAAAATGATAAAATACATCACTACTTTATTGCTGTTGCTAACATTATCCTTTGCCTTTGCTCCTCCCGCTGTTGCTTTCTCCTACTGCCGCACTAAGAATAACAACCGGATTTGTATCCTTAGCATCAAGCGGAGTGCTAAGTATCTATGGGAATATCGAGCATCAGTTAGTGTCAATGGCGTTGCTACTCCTATAGAAATATATAATTGTCGCAATCGGATTAGAGTTAAGAAAGACAGAACTGTTGTACTATTTCAACACAATGGTCCAGGGGAACTTATCTGTAGTTTTTTTAAAAATAGATAGTATAAGAAAGGGAGCAGGGAGCAGGGAGTAGGGAGCAGGGAATAGGGAACAGGGAACAGGGAACAGTGATAATAGCTGACTATTTCAGAACTGAAATTGATTGTTATAGTAGTCGAAGGAAAGGTTAAGATATCTTTCGACTCCCTACTCCCTACTCCCTACTCCCTACTCCCTACTCCCTACTCCCTACTCCCTACTCCCTACTCCCTACTCCCTACTCCCTACTCCCTACTCCCGACTCCCTTAGCTAATCAAAATTGCAATTTATATCTAACTTGTACCTCATTAAACACGTAGTCGTAACTCAATTCAACTGAGGAAGTTTCGCCCAAATCATAAACGGCATCGAAGGTTGGGTAAACCTGTAAATCAGCTAAACCGATGGATCTCCCGACATTACTGACTTTTTCTTCAACAGTAAATAAAATATCTTTGATAATTGGTCGAAGAACATACTGAGTAATCACTAACTCAGCTATTTCTCGTTCGTTGCTGTTAGCGATAGTTTCAAATTGGGTAATAAAACTGTTACCGAGCAGAGCGATAATTCCACTTTCACTCCGGGGAGGAGTACTGGTTAAGGTGACAATGGGAGAAAATAGAAACGCCTTGTCTTCACTATTAGCTATAGCTTCGCCATAAACACATTCAGCAAGCTGTTGGAATTGTTGCCGAGACAAGATGGTTGTTTTTGAACCAAGTTTAGCTAGTCCACTATCTTGTCCACTAGTAACAATTTGTTGATCAGCACAATAATCTTTCTCTCCTCCTAGGGCAAGGATTTGACTAGTTTGACCTTTGATGGCGAGGGTTATCTTCACTTGGTCGGGTCGAGAAGAACGCAAGACATTTTCAAGGATTTCGTTATCAATCCGTCTTTGACGTAAGGCACCAGAAGGCTCAAACGCTATGGTGTTAAACTTAAGATCTAAATTGGGATTGAGTAATCCCTGTTCTGGTACAAATACAATGGTGTTATTGTACCGCCTGTCTGCAACAAATTCGGTTTCTAATACATCAACTTCCCCACGTCCTAGCTTAATTGTTCCCAATCCTTTTAAGTTTTGGAGATTGCCATTGATAGGACCGTTGAGGGTTAAATCACCAGCTAGTCGAAAATCATATAGGGGAAACTGTTGGACTCTTAACTCATTTACCAAATTTACCTGAAAGTTATTTAACCTAGGCACAAACAGATTATTGATTCTACTACGTACTAATGAGGGAGTCTGATTAGACCTATTCTTAACAGTTTTTTCGTCACTTGTTTGGGTTTTGGTTTCCTGTATTTTGGGGATAAAAGCTTGCCCATTGTCTAAGTTAATGTTTCCTCCAATAACTGGACGCAATGCTGAACCAGTAATCACGACATTACCGGCTACTCCCCCTTCATATAGCCCTGCTAACTTTAGGTTATCTTTAGGAATTTTCAGGGTTAGGGGATTGGAGTAATTTGTTGTATTCGACGCTATCCTATTTGACACTATCGGCAATTTCCCAGACAGGGAGAATCCAATCCCTGCTAGGTCACCTTCGAGAGTTTTTTGACCTTCTTTATCTGGATAGTTTACTACTTCCAAGCGTTGCTGATCTAACTTAACCTTGCCTACAACATTGAGAGTAAAGTCATCCTCCAGGAGCTTGGTTTTGATAGTACCATTCTGGATATTAACCTCAGATGTTCCTGATAAGTCTTTAATTTTGATACTATCTGCTAACTCCAAACGTCCACTAACATCCAGTTCTATATCAGCTGTTCTATCCTCTCCATTCACCCATGCCACTTGTTCTTGAGTCACTACACTAAGGAGTGCCATGGCTGGAGTTGCCAGCTTGAGGTTGATATCTATGCGATCGCTATTGGGTTTGGGGGGAAAGGGGACGTTACCAGACAGTTGTAGATAATCTGGTTTGTTGGTATCAAAGTCAAGACGAGAATCAACATAGTCGAAAGTCACCTCAATATCATCTAGAGAGGTATCATTGACAGTGCCATCTACAACAGCGACTTGGCCATTGGTAACTTCGGGATTGGTGAGACTACCCCCCAGCTCGCCTTTGGCATTTAAGTTACCTGCAATCTCAAAGGGAATAGTGACAAAATTGCTTGCTAAGTTGCTAACGGTCTCTAGAGATAAATTCTGGAGGAGGAAGTCTCCTGAGTTGGTTTCTTGGGCAAGCTTTCCTTGAAATGCTAAGACTGTTTCGCCCAATTCCATTCGGGCTGGCTGCACAGTAATTAGACCTTGGTCGTAACTTCCTTTAGCAACCAATTGGTTGATCACAATAACTTGATTGGGGGAATTAGCATACCACTGCCAGTTGTTGCCCTCGACATTAAAATTGACTTTAGGATTAGTCAAGATACCAGCAACAGCAATTTCCCCAGTATACTTACCTCGAATATCAAAATTAGTGAGGAGTGTATTAGGATCGAATTGGTTAGCGACAGCGTCGTCTTGGGCATTAATTTTAGCAAACCGTTGTAGGAGAGTAGCTAGGGAGCCTGCTGGTATAGTAGGGAATGGTCGTAATTGGTCAGCTTTGCCAGATTTATTGTTGCCAATGTTATCACTAGAGGAATTAGTAGTAGAGGAATTAGTAGTTTGGAATCTTTGGACGATGTCGATAATATCAACACGTTTGACAATAGTCAGGATGTCTTCAATATAGGCTTCTGGAATAGTAAGCTTGCCGTTTATTTCTTGAGACTTGAGATTAAATCGACCATTTTTGAATAAATATCGACTGTTACCCAAGATTAAAGCAGCTGATGCGATCTGGGCAATGTCATCTTGATAGGAGAAGTTAGCACTAACTTGTTTAGCGTTGATTTCTCCTACAGCAAGTTGCTTAATGTCGATAGTATTACGACCAGAAGTTTCTAGGGTGAAAAGATTCAGGTTTGCTTGCCCTGTTACGTCACCTTCTAATCTACCGGGAATACCATAGTTTAAACCAGGAGTGAGATTAAGGATAGCTAGGGATAAATTCTTGATCTGAGCCCTTAAGTTATCTCCCCGGCGTACTCCTGTGATCAGAATCGGGAATTTTGACCCTTTTCCCTGTTGGAGTGTAAAGGATGCGGGCAGGTAGGGAGCAAGACAGTCTTCTCTAGTACAGGGTTGGAGGCGAGTTGCGATCGCATCTTTCTTTCCTCGTAAATCTATGGCTAATTCTTGTCCTGGCGCAACGGTTACTGGCCCAGCTAACACTGGCTCAAAGGTTAAGTCGTTAACCTTCAAATTCGATAGCTGTAGATTCCCCGTCAGATTCAAATTCCCAGGTAGAAAGGGGGCTGAGAGTAAATTTTTTCCTTGGATGCGACCGTTCAAGTCAGCTTGACCGTTGACCTGAATTTGATACCCTGGGGAAATTTGCTCCAAAGGTAACCGACTCAATAGCAGGTTATAGGGTAATCTACTGAGATCAGAATCAACCTCTAGGTTTAGATCAGTGCCCATCTCCCATGGCATCTGACTAGGATTAGTTTTGGTGAGATGGGACAGTAGGATTACTCCTTTAGCATTAAAGGATTGTTTTGGCAACTGTAGCGATAAAGTATTTGCTTTGATGGTAGCAATAGCACCAGGATTGAGCAAGGGATTGAGGTTTCCGGATAAATTCAGTTGACTGTTCAGCGGTCCTAGCTCTAGTTTTTGGTTACCCAGCTGCGGTAATAACTGACTAACCAGTAAGGAGGAATCAAGATTAGTAGTATTGATGGCAGCTTGCCATAGACCGTTGCTGAGGGTGCTATTTAGGTTAAGTTTCCCTTGGGCTATTACTCCGTTAAGGTCTGCTTGTAGGTCAGTCTGATTCAGTATAGTTGGGGGGTCTAGGGTGTTAAGTCGGCTCTTTAACTTAACTTTCCCCCCGATTTGGGTGTCGATAGAGCTTGGAAAGTTAGCCAACGCCATTTGGGATGCGATTTCCCCTACATCCAGGCTGTTTGCGATCGCATCCGCAGTCAGCACCCCAGAGCTTAACTGACCGATAGCATTAACGTCACCACCACCTACACCTAGGTTTCCATCAAAGCTAGCCTGAATTGGCTTGAGTAGGTCGAGGTTAAATGACGAGCCGAAAGCCAGTAGAGACTCTAAAGAACTAGAAAGCTTAGCGTTACCTGACTTGAGAGCTATCGGTAGAGTTAGATTAGGAATACTATTACTCAAGTTAATTTGACCAGCTAATGCATTAACATCTAGATTTCCTGAATTTAACTGGCCTTTCGCCTTAACTTGACCATCAGCCACCCCTAAGTTTCCCTGAAAATTGGCCTTAATAGTATTGAGGCTGTTGAAGTCCTGATTCAAGCCAGAAGCGAGCAGAGATGCCAGGCTTCCGGAAAGATTAAGCTGACCTGACTGTAGCGCTACTGGTATGGTCAAATTAGGAACTAAGGGATTGAGCTTAATTTGACCAGCTAATGCATTGACATCTAGATTTCCTGAATTTAACTGGCCTTTCGCATTAACTTGACCATCAGCCACCCCTAAGTTTCCCTGAAAATTGGCCTTAATAGTATTGAGGCTGTTGAAGTCCTGATTCAAGACAGAGGCTAGCAGAGATGCCAGGGTTACGGAAAGATTAAGTTGACCTGACTGTAACGCTACTGGTATGGTCAACTTGGGAACTAAGGGATTGAGCTTAATTTGACCAGCTAATGCATTAACATCCAGATTCCCTGAATTTAACTGACCTGTCGCATTCACCTTACCCCCACCCACCCCGAGCAACCCATTAAAATTGCCATCAATAGTATTCATCAGGCTATTGAGGTTGGGAGTTGAGCTAGAGGAGAGCAGAGACTCCAGGGAACCAGAAAGGTTGATTTTGCCAGAATCTAAACCAATCGGTAAACCTAACTTGGGCACTACCTTATTCAGTTGAATTTTAGAGGCTCTGGCCTCCAATTCCACCATGCCTCGATTTACCTGACCTGTAGCCTTAACCTTACCCCCTTCTACCCCCACCTGCATATCTCCGGTTGCCTCAATAGATTTAGGAGAAAAGGATTTGAGACTACCAGAGAGGTTGATTTTACCTGTGGTCAACTGTCCCGACAGGGGTAAGAAGGGGTCTAGAGGCACAGCGTTAGCCACTACAGTAGCTTCCCACTTACTGGTTTTAAGGTTTCCTGTACCCGTGGCAGTAATTGTCCCTTTACCGACCTTGACCTGGGTGTTACGCAGCAAAATATTCTGATTGAGCAACAGGAGTTCTCCAGCACCAGAAACCCCGATATCCTTTGAAGATGAAGTGGATAGGGCTGGTGCTTCCCAAATTAGACTCCCTTGGGGGTTTTGAGTGTTTCCTCTAATGGTAGCTTGGGCGTTAAGCTTGCCCAGGGTAATCTGAGATGGCAGCTTATAGGGAGATGCAATCGCATCCACCGGAAGGGCAGCGATAAAATCGAACGCTAGGGGCATTCCCTGAGGTTTAGTTTCCCCTTGCTGGTCACTAGCCAGTCTTACTTGACCACGCCCAGTAATTTTCCCACCGGCCTCAGGTCTTACTAAGAAATCCGTCAAGACCACTTGGGAAAAATTCCCAGCGAAGTCAGCCTGAATCTGAGCCAACTTAACCTTGTCGATAGTGGTCACTTTAGTATTCCTTAGTTTGCCAGTCACCTCTGGCATGTCAATCGGACCGGTAATCGATAAGTCTGCTGCCATTTCCCCATCTACTGGCACTGGGGATTTCACCGGAACAGTTTTCAGCAGTTTCGCCAAGCTAAAGGGCGTGACCTCAACATTCAGGTCAAACCCTTTTTTCCAACCAACTTCACCAGATACCAACGCCTCAAGTGCGCCATAACTCCCCTGAGTTTTTTCCAAGCGCACCAGGTCTCCCTGGAAGCGCAGTCTAGCGCTAGCCTTCACCGGTTCCTTCAACGGGTTGACTTGCACCTGAATCCCTTTAAATTCCGCCTTACCCTTAACATCAGGGATTTCCTTCACCGAAGGCAGGGAAATATTGAGTTTGGCATCTAATTCACCAGATTGGAGATTAGCTGGGATATTGGGAATAACCGCTTTGATTAATGGCATCAGCTCCGCCAATGCCAAGTTTTGGACGTTGACCCTAGCTTGAGTTTGCCCAGTTGTCAGCAATGTGTTTCCCTTCAGTTTGGTCTTACCCTCAGCAATAGCCGTTGTGATGTTATACCTGAGACGCTTATTGTTGTCGGATAACCCAGCAGTAGCATCAAGTCTGACTTTGAATGGATTAGTCTGACCATAGGGTAAGAGGGCAATTTTACCATTCCAAACCCGCACCTTAGCATCAAAATCAATCGGAGGAGAGAAGGAATTATCGAAATTCAAGTCTTTTAAATTAATCCATTCCCCATTCGCCTCTTGTTGGGCATACACATCCACATGTACCAAGTTAATGGTGACAGGCAAAGGGCGTTTTAGAAGCAAAGGCAAGGGATTAAAACCTACTTTGATCTTTTTGATAGCCACATGGTCAGGGTCAGTGGTGGTAGCTGGGATAGAGGATGCTCCCAACTCTAGGCTAGTCAGGTATAGGGCTTTCAGTTGTCCAACCCGTACATCTCGCTGGATAACCTTACTCAGTTCAGTTTCAATCCAGCCAGGTAAGTTTTGGTATAGCCACATCCTAACCCCAAAATATCCCACCAGACCAATGGTCAGGGAGATCATGGCAAAGGTAATAGTAGAGGGGCGTTTTCCCCATTGCAGTACAGTGGCTACAGCACTCCGGCTTTGATTTCCCTTTGGTTCAGGGGGAGGATTTTGGGAAGGCTTGGTCATATCCGAATATCAGGATGATTAGAGGATTTGCTGAAAATTATTCCAGATCAGCTGCAATATATTCCGGAAATTGACTGATACAGGGTAGCTAAAATTTTATAGGAATCTGAAGATAGGGTGATCGGCTAATGGGGAGAATTTATGATGGGTTAATCGGGTTTTTGAGCTGCTAGCCCTGAAACGCTACTATAAATTTAAATACAGAAACGCAAGACCATGCGATCGCGCTTAGTGCCCAGTAGTACCCTTAGGGATTAGGTAAGCTATCAGCTATCAGCTATCAGCTATCAGCTATCAGCTATCAGCTATCAGCTATCAGCTATCAGCTATCAGCTAATGGGTCACAGGCTAGAAGCCTGTGCCACGCTACTAGATCGGTACTTTTGAATAAAATAACCTGACGGCTGACGGCTGACGGCTGACGGGATTAGTTTGACGTACTACTGATGATTGGGTTCCTCGAAGTTCACTCTCGTCGAGTACACAACATCTTAAACTTGGGTAAATCGAATCGGTAGATAGTGTCCGGTCAAACACATCTCAATTTGAAAAAGTTTTTTCTAGGAGGATATGAATGACATCCTATGCAGCCTCTTCTGCTAGAGCAGAAATGAGTGAACTCCGACGACTAAAAACGTTACTACCACCAGAGCTACAAAGCTGGGTGATGGTGGAAGGGTCCACAGAAGTCAATCCCCCCTTGGTTCGTTGTGAAGAACTGGGTTCAGACGAGGTGGAAATTCAAATTGACCTAACTAAATGGGAGCAGCTCGCCCTTGACCAGCGTAACCTCCTGTTTTGGCATGAAGTTGCCCGGATTCAAAATGACACAATTCCTAAAGAAGGCTGGGAAATGGCAGCCCTAGCCATTGGTTTAGGGGGTGCTGTCGGGGAACTGTGGGTACAAGATGGCTTACTGCTGCTGTTGGCCTTAGCCCTATGCGGAGTCTCAGGTTGGCGACTGTATCAAAAAAACAATGGGGAGAAAAACCTCAAATATGCCATCGAAGCTGACGAAAAAGCGATCGCACTTGCCACTCGCTTCGGCTATACCCTACCCAATGCCTACAAGAGTCTAGGCAGTGCCTTGAAAACCTTAATTGAAATTACCCCTAGTCGTCGTCTACGGCGCAGATACGAAGACCGGCTCTCTGCTCTCAAACGCAGTGCTGCTAAAGCCAAAGCCCAAGCCCAAGCCAAGCGAGAAGGCACAACAATGTAGTGTGATGTCTAGGCAAGACTTAACTGTTGGTTGATGGTTGATGGTTGATGGTTGATGGTTAACTGTTGATTGTTAACTGTTGTTTGTTCACCTTCAACCAAATAACCTTCAACCCAAATAACCTACCCAAAGGGAACGCCAAAGGCGAACAACATTTTAGAATTAAGAATTAAGAATTAAGAATTTAGAATTCTACATTCTGCATTCTTCATTCTACATTCTGCATTCTGACAAACAACCTACCCAAAGGGAACCCCAAAGGCGAACAACCTTCAACCAAATAACCTTCAACCAAAGAATTTTCAACCAAATAACCTTCAACCAAATAACCTTCAACCAAATAACCTTTAACCAAATAACCTTTAACCAAATAACCTTTAACCAAATAACCTTCAACAAACCCCTAAAGCTGACCGATCATTTTATGGGTCTGAGGGAGCACCCGTACCTGCTTAAGAAAAAGCTTCATTAAAGCCTGCCAAGCCAGAACCTGCTCCGGAGTAGGAGCAACTATTGGTTGCCCAGACCCCTCCACCGGAGTCACTGGTTGCAGAAATACTGGAATTTCCGGGCTAACCGCTGCTACCAAATCGGCAGATTGTTCCAACTCCGTGGGGTCAGTGTGGCAATCAATAATTAACTTGACAAATACCTCCACTGATGAATTGTGGCACAGCTTGAGAAATTCCTTGTGAGCAGCCCATCTGTTCTCTCCACTCACACTGGGCAACTTGATATCCATACCCACTGAGTCCAAATAGGGCAAAACCATTGCCATTTCTTGAGGACGATGACCGCCAGTTTCTAGGTAAATGGGCAATCCAGTTAACTGTCGTAGCTCAGGCAGAAATTCCACCAGAAAAGGAGTATGAAGTAATGGTTCACCCCCAGTCAGGCTAATGCTATCGTGCAATCGATGTTTATTTTGTCTGTTAACCCATTTCAGTAGCGATCGCAGGGGGACTGGATTTGGATAAGTTTCAAAATCACGCTTACCGGGAGTCTGTTCCACCTGACATTGAGGAGGGACAGTCCAGGTATGGAAACTGTCACAGAAATGACATCTGAGATCACATAGGGCAAACCGGATAAAGATCTGACGAGTGCCAACATTTAGCCCTTCTCCTTGAATCGCAGAAAAAACTTCGATCAGGCGGGCAGTTGCTTGATTCCCACAGAGCATATTCACATTTTAAAAGATTTCATGATATATGACTAAATTTTTGCCGAATCGTAACGTTCTAGGACAAAATAATGGTCAAGACTATAGGTTAGAATCTAGCGGTTTTTCTTTTATGATGGTTGATTCAGTCAAGAACCACAATTTCCAGGTAATCTTTTCACAAGATGCTCCCGTGGTGGAATTACCTACTCGTGTAAGTGTACTAGAAGCTGTGGAGTTTAAGCAACTATTTCAGCAGCTTCTCCAAAAAATTCCTCTACCTGAAACAATCATCTTTGATTTTCACCAGACTACTTTTATCGATAGCAGTGGTATCGGTGCATTAGTGAGTAATCACAAAAGCGCCCTAGAACAAGGGGTTAAAACGTTGCTTAAAAATGTCACTCCCCAAGTCATGTCTGTATTGGTCATGACAGGACTAGACCAAAGGTTAGCTATAGAAGCATCAGATCATAATACCACACGAAACACCAACAAATCAGTAAATCACTTACCAACAACCCATCCCTCAGTTAGATCTCCGGTGAAGCGATTAATCGATATTGTCGGTGCAATCGTGGGTTTGGGCATTACTGCTGTTTTGTTTATTCCTATTGCCCTTGCTATTAAGCTAGATAGCCCTGGTCCGATTTTTTTTGATCAAATCCGTTGTGGTTGGATGGGAAAGCGGTTTCGGATCTGGAAATTTCGCTCCATGTGTGCTAACGCTGAACAGCTAAAAAAGAAAGTTAAAAATCAAGCTGATGGCAAAGTTTTTAAAAATGAAAATGACCCCAGAATCACCAGAGTGGGTCATTTTTTACGGAAAACCAGCTTAGATGAACTGCCTCAGTTCTGGAATGTTCTGAAAGGAGAGATGAGTTTAGTAGGGACAAGACCACCAACAGTCAATGAAGTAGAAATATATGAGGTTCCGGAGTGGCAACGTTTAAACGTAAAACCGGGTATCACTGGTGAGTGGCAAGTTAATGGACGCTCAAAAATCCGTAGTTTTGAAGATATCATTCAAATGGACTTAAAATACCAACATCACTGGAGCTTAGCCCATGATATCAGACTTATCTTCAAAACTATCCTGGTAGTGCTTCGTAAAGATGGAATGTAGTTTTATGGTTAGATGAGTTTGGAACCCGCACTTTCGCCCCTAGTGGCGAAGGTGATGGTAGTTGATCAAATGCCAGCCTAGCTTACCTTGGAACCGAAAACTAAATGTTCACGAATAGATGACAATAGACCTCTTGGCAAAGTATTTGTCTGATCTTGTCTTTCTCAATTATTGTCCGCTGATCCGAAGTTACCTTGTCCGCAGTTCCCGTAAACTGCGGCGAAGTCTAATGCCATAGACCGTGTAAACACCAGAATTTTTCAAAGTACCATCAAACTCGATCAATTTAGGCTAATATAGTGGTTCCCACTAGACCGATCTGCATCGACTAGATCATCGGAACCTCCGTGTTGCAGAAGAGTCATTGTTGTTTTTCTCTTACAAAATAGTGGTGCTTATTAATAAAACCTGGAAACTCAGTCGGTTGATGTGCAATGGCAAACCGCTTCGAGCATCTCGTCTAATGGTCCAAACAGACTTGAGTGAAGTTAAAGATGTATTACAGTGGTTTGAAGAATTCACTTCTGACCCACTGCCTCAGGAATTTTGGCAACAGTGTCAAATTGCTTTGGTGGAAGGCTTTACTAATGTAGTACGCCATGCTCATCGACATTTACCTAACACTACAGTAATAGAGCTGGAGCTAAAGTTATTTACTGACGGATTAGAAATGCGGCTTTGGGACTATGGACACCCCTTTGATTTCCAATCCAAGCTGGAATACCTCTACCAAGAGGACTATGACCCTTTAGAAAAAGAAGGAGGTAGAGGGTTGATGTTTATGAATCAGCTGACAGACGAAGTTTCTTACCAACGTCTGTCTGACCAACGTAATTGCCTACTAATGCGTAAATGGTGCTAGATTTCCGCTGCGGCGCGTTCAATTAAGCTACGCGCCAGACTTTGAATGCCAGTGTGTTCGTAATAGTTAGTAGACATATCCAGAAAAGCGGCGAGATAGTCTAACTTGTCATCAGAAAACTCAATAAAACTTTGCAAATTATTAGCGATTTGTTCTGGGGTCACACCTCGGTCAGTAACGAAATCACTCATCCATCCCTTCACCGATTCAAAGCTTTGACCAATAAAGCTGAGCTTGCTCTGGGAATCATCCCCAGGAATCGCATCCTGAATACCTTTGAAACTGCCACTGTGTTCCAACTCGTTGGGAGTTAGACGCTCTAGAGTTGACTGTACTCCCATGATAAAGTCAGGACCAAGGGGAATCAGGCCATCAAAACAAACCAGTGCTGCCATACGCATTATAGATGCGCCACCATAGTCACCTAAGGCAGCTACAAAGTCACCAATGCTATCTCCAGGCAGACCATTAATTTGGCAAAAGCCGATCAATTCCCCTACCACTTTGATCGACAGATCAATGGTTTGGGCTTTGTCAGCTTTCGGAGTCAAGCTGTTCAAGAAACCCAACAAGGGAATTTTTTCACCAACCTTGTTCGCTAAAGCTGCTGCCCCCAACGCGGTACCAGTGCTATCAATGGTTTGGTAAATCCACAGCGCTCTTTGGTAGCCCTGGGAGCGGTCATTGAACAGATAGACGGCGCGATCGCCAATTTCCTGAATTACCTCTTCGTCTTCTTCACCAGTGATGGCACGAATGGTATTTTCAAATCCCACTAAATTTTCCCACTCTCCAGGCACAACAAAGTCTAGAGACTTCAGCGCCGAGATGGTCAGGTTCTTGGTTGGCAGATCATCAACGATTTCATAAATTGCTTTGCTCACACTCAGACTCCTTTACAATCTGATACTTTCGAGTCATTAGTCCTTGGTCATTAGTCCTTGGTTATTAGTCCTGAGTGACCAACACCGAGTCTGATCGTAGCTACTGATGGTAGTTACTGATAACTAATGACTGATGACTAATGACCTACTTACTTGTGATTCTTATGATTCTTGTGATTGAGGATGGTTATTCCCCATTCACCTTTTTTCTTGTAGCATTTATTTCCTAAAGTCGGGAAAGACCACTGAGGTTAAATTTTGCTAACCAGGCTTTGCGATCGCTAGCGGTAAACGACTTATCTCGGGATTGGATCTTTACTTGGTAGCGCTTACCGACCAAAATAGCGGTTTGAGTTGAACCAATTTCCCGGGCTGGATAACCAGCAATGGTTTGACCACTTTGCTGATATTTGGCAGCAGTGGTAGGAGTGCTGCTGGTATCAGAAATTGAGAGAACTGCCACCTCAGTGCCATCTTTCTTCAACTTGGCTTGAGCAAAGCCTTTTTTCTCCTGGGTATAGACTCGTTGATAACCGCCGCCTGATGGTGGGAAAAACTTGTTGAATTGAGACCCTTGAGTGGCATTCTTGGTAACAGCCTGACCACTTCTAGCCTGGCTGCTGGCCTGTTGTGCCTGGTCAAAACGAGAGGGCGCTTTTTGAGCGCAGGATGTTACCAGCAATACTATGCTGAGTAACATGGTCGCTAAAATTGCCTTTACACGAGACATGGTCATCGTTTTCTCCTTGAATGATGTATGCTGCTTATTTAGCGAGACTATCTAGGGGAAACCTTACCAAAGCTATCTACAGGTGCGCGCCCGTTCGCGCCCCGGGTCGGCTTTGCCGATAAGCCGCGACCCAAGGCCGGGTTCCCTAGCCATTGGAAAGCGCGCAAAGAGCGAATTTAATTCTTAACGCGGAAAGCGCACCTAATCCGGAAAGCGCACTTAACAAAGATTTCCCAAGTGCCCCATGGCTTGGTCAAATAGGTAACCAGTAACAATATCCCACTCTAGGCATAAAACCACTACCCCCTTCTGGTCTTGAGCAACTGGTCACAACGTTCTGCCAAGGTGTACTCCCTGCTTTGTAGACGAAGTCCAAAGCTGAAACACCTGCCAAAGCCATCCTAGAAAATTGTAGTCAATACTTTGCAAAATGGGGAATAGGGAATAGGGAATAGGGAATAGGGAATAGGGAGCAGCGGATCTGGGCATAGGGAACAGCGGATCTGGGCATAGTTATAGCGCTACGCTTAGCGTCAGAAGTTATAAGTCAGAAGTCAAAAATAAGCTAGGACTACGTTTCGGAGTTTAGAAGCGATGCAGCGCGGTCTTGGGAAGGCAGCGCGGTCTTGGGGGTCCCCCCCATGAGCGACTGCCGTGGTTTCCCCCATGAGCGACTGCATCAAGACAATGTCAAACATCTGAATGGGTAGTGCTATAAAAAATTCTGTGTACCTTATAGCTATGAAAAACTCTATACAATTCGACGCAGCTTTAAAAGGATATTACTTATTTTTTTTATAAATCGACTTTCGCAATTTTATCATGACTTTTAATTAAGATTTAATTCCTCTGACATCCGTAAAAATTCTGAAACAAAAAAAAACTAGTTTACACTCAATTGCGGGATTGCACCCATGAAAAATAGTGTTTTTTTGGATACTAATAGAATTATTGGTAAATTCAATTATCAGTTGATATCACAAACTAGTCGTCATAGTTTGCTAATCATACGACCATTACCAATGAGTAATTACTAATTACTAATTACTCATTGGTAATTAGAAAAAGGGAGGATTTATTAGTTGTAGCCATAATCATAATTGGCATAAAGATTCTTGCTGTAGCTCTTTCAAACCCTTTATAAATGCACAATTTGAATATTTTATCAAGGGAGATTATGTTAATTTTTGTTACAAAAACTGTCATCCAGGCGTAAAATATGGAATTGAAGCCGAATAAATAGTTATAGGCTTAAAATCCCTGATTGGGCATTGTGCACAACCCACCTGACTTGACAATGGTCTTGAGTTCTCAGTGCTAAAGCCAATAAATCATCAATAAACAAATTTGGTGAGTCTACACCCGGCTAGCAACATCTACTAGAGATTATGCGAATCCTAATATATTCTTACAACTATCATCCAGAGCCAATTGGGATTGCCCCCTTGATGACTGAACTAGCAGAAGGGTTGGTCAAAAGAGGGCATGATGTTCGGGTCATTACTGCGATGCCCAACTATCCTCAACGTCAAATTTATGAGGGATATCGACGGAAATTGTATCTTACCGAACACATTAACGGTGTGATTGTAGATCGCTGTTATGTGCGGATTCGCCCAAAACCAAATTTGATCGACCGATTATTGCTAGAGGGCAGCTTTGTTGCTACCAGCTTCCTCAAGGCTCTGATTTATCCTCGCCCTGATATTATTATTTTAACTAGTCCACCACTGCTAGTTTCCCTACCAGCTGCGATTTTGGGGTGGATACACCGAACGCCAGTAATTCTAAATCTTCAAGACATTTTGCCAGAAGCTGCGATTAAAGTAGGCTTACTGAGCAACCAACCTCTAATCCGTGCATTAGAGGTTGTAGAAAGGTTTGCTTACCGCACAGTCACCAAAATCAGTGTTATTGCTGATGGCTTTACCGATAACTTGCGCAGCAAAGGTGTGCCCAGCTCTAAAATTGTCAAGATTCCCAATTGGGTTGATGTTAATTTCATCCGTCCTTTACCAAAAGAAAACAACTCCTTTCGCACTGCCCATAACCTTAATGGTAAGTTCGTTATACTCTACTCTGGTAATATTGCCCTCACTCAAGGTTTAGAAACTCTGATTAAGGCAGCATCTAGGGTAAATCACATTCGAGATATTGTGATTGTGATCGTCGGAGAAGAGAAAGCCTTAGGCCGACTAAAGCAGTGCTGTAGGAATTGGAACGCCAATAATGTTAAGCTACTACCATTTCAACCTCGGGAAAAACTACCGGAAATGCTAGCAGCAGCGGATGTCGGATTGGTCATACAAAAGCAAAATGTAATTTCGTTTAATATGCCCTCCAAAATCCAAGTACTGCTAGCTAGTGGTCGCCCCATCCTAGCTTCTGTTCCTGCTAATGGTACCGCTGCCAAAGCTGTCAAAAAAAGCGGCGGTGGCATTGTTGTTCCCCCAGAGGATCCAGAAACTCTAGCAGCAACAATCTTAGAGTTGTATAACGATCCCGCAACAGTTACATTACTGGGCAACAGAAGTAGACAACATGCTCTTCAATATTATTCCTTCGATCAAGCTCTCAACCGTTACGAAGAACTCTTTTCTGACATTCAAAAGAAGCGGTTACTGGCAGCGGTTCAGAAGTCTTGATCAATCCCTTTTACTAATTAGGGAGTAGGGAGTAGGGAGTAGGGAGTAGGCAATAGGCATGCTAGCAATAGGCAATAGGGAAAAAATCTTGTGTACCTCTTGAGAGGTACACAAGTTGTGGATGTTAGGGCAGAAGGAATAGCGATGCAGTGCTACTCCCGACTCCCGACTCCCGACTCCCGACTCCCGACTCCCAACTCCCGACTCCCGACTCCCGACTCCCTAAAATCAGATTTTCTGCTCAGGAATTACCACCGACCATACCTATCCATACCCCACGCCCCTCCAGATTTCACAGGTATTTTAGTCTCTGCCACTTGTACAAAAAACTGCTCATGATGCTTCCAGCTAATCTCTCCATGCCACGCTTTAATTAGAGCTTGCTCAACAACCCGAGGAAGTTCCCACCATGATAGGTTTTCCTGTAATAGCAATTTTTTAAGTCGCTTTAAGGCTTGCTGAGATGCTGGATCTTTAGAATCAAATAAAGGAGTTGCTAGTCGAATGGGGTCCTTTTGGACAGCACTGATTGACCGACTAACCACTATACTTATTTGCTTAGCTAACTCCTTCATCCCTCGTTGCTTTTGGTACTTCCAACCTTTTTCACTAGACGCATACAACGGTGGGAGGCGATTGAGAGCATAGGTCGCTACTTCTATGGGATTAATACTTTTAGCTATCTCCGGTGACAGTTGATCTAGTCGTCGCTCGATTTCTTCTTCAACAAGGATTTCCATAACATTTTGATAGGCTTGAGTTCTTTGCATTAACCCTGACTTCATGACGATAACTCAATTAATAGTTTTTATGATCATGATTCTCCAATGCTTAGGTTGATAAACAGGTTGATTTTGTGTATACGTTCTGTTTGTTTGAATAAATTGAATTAAAGTTATGGTAAAGATTTAGACTACTTTATTTTATAATGTTATTAAGCAAAGGGAAGAGGGAATAGGGAATAGGGAACAGGGAGTCGGGAGTCGGGGGAACTATGTGGAATACACCTCATAAGTATGGAAAATGCTATATCATAGTTATCAATTGCTGGAAATTACGGCTAAAGATCAATTTCATCTCCCCAAACTCCCCACTCTCCCCAAACTCGAAGTTCCCACACTTCCCACGCTTACCACACTTCCCACACTTCCCACACTGCTCCCTGCTCCCTGCTCCCTGCTCCCTGTTCCCTATTTGATACAATAGAGTTATTTGCTTGAAAAACCATTCCGATGATGTACGATACGATCGTGGTTGGCTCTGGTAATGGAGCCTGTGGGTTTCTGAGCTATTACCTAGAAGCTGGTAATGACAGGTCTATCCGGGAGCGGGTGTTAGTCCTGGAGGAGGGGGATGATTTCTTCACTACTAGCGACATTACCCACCAGAACAACTGGACTAAGTCCTACGCAGAGGAAAAGGTATTCAAGTTGCACAATGCCCTGACCCCCAAGGGAATTCCGATTATATCGGGGCGGGCTTGCACTATGGGTGGTGGCGGCTCGATTAACTATACCATGATGCATGAGTCGTCGGAGTGGCTGGCGACACACATTGGTCAAACGGCAGCCTATTGGGACAGCCTGAAGGCAGAGTTGAATCAGAAGTTTGCTAGACCAAACCCAGCAACGGATCCGTCACCTGTGACTAAACAAGTACTCCAGGCGGCTGAGAAGGTTGGTTTTGTAGTGAGCACAGACGCTATCGAGAATATTCCTAATTTGGAGGTGAGGGATACTGGCCTGTTGCACCTTTTTCCAACCCAGTTCAACTCATTTGGGCAGCGAACCCACAGCGGAGTATCCATTGTCGATTGGTTTGGCCAGGGCGTGGAGATCAAGACTAGGTGTAGGGTTGAGAGACTTGAGTTTTCTAAGGAGCAAGGGCAAAAACCACGGTGCGTGGCAGTACATGTTAAGTACCTGGACACGGGGATGACGGAGCGCTTGTCTCTGGATAGGGATGGTGGAAAGGTGATTATGTGCGCAGGGGGTGCCACGCCACGGCTGCTCTGGTCTCACCGCGAGGAATTGGGAAACGATCAGATCGGGGAGCATGTGAATGACCATATTGTCATGCCCCTGGGCATCTACGTCGTGGACAAGAGCATTGATGTCACCCCTCGGGATGTGTACATCCCTGTGTTTGCGACAACGGTATGGCAACCAGAACCAGAACAACCGGGACAGGAAACGGTTTGCTGCTTCGATTTCTTTTCCGGTAATTTTGAGAGGCTGTGGTTTATGATTGCCCACCTTTATCTGGCATTCCTGTTCCCAAACTGGCTGAAGAAGTTCGTGATCAGGTTACCTTGGTTGTTTAATATCATCAAGAACGTGATTAGGGTGTTTCTTCAGGCAGTCAACTTGATCATTAACCTGTTGTGGGGACTTTATAACTTACTTGAAAGGAAACCATGGCATCAGGAAGCCAATTTGATTACTGCGGCGATTAAGTTTAATGCTGCTAAAGAAGGTTGCTATTCAAGGGACGACTCTCGGATTGAATTAGATTTCTTTGGAGAAGAGGAACAATCCCATTTCAATCAGGATAAAGTAGTAGCCAACAGTGAGATTGCCAAGCACATGGCACTGTTGAACGGTTTGGGACAACAGCCACATTGGTTAGTTAAGTGGTTTTTGCGACTGGTAACTAAGATGCCCTACGAAGAGAACCAGATTGAGGAGTATGTTGATGTTTACAGTCGCAGGTTTTTACTGTCGGAGCAGCACTTGTCGGGGGGATGCCTATTCGGTAAGGCGATTGATAAAGGACTCGACAATGCAATAGATACTGGTAAAGTATACGGGTCAGCTAATGTCTATGTGGCTGACCTTTCTTCTGTGCCTTTGCCCCGGATTAGTACGCAGATGACAGCTTATTTGATTGGTTTCCATGTGGCGAAGAGGTTGTGTGTGGGGAATGGGGAATAGGGAATAGGGAGTCGGGAGTCGGGAATCGGGAATGCTGTTAGTCACCCAGTTGTTCATTCAGATTGCCCTCCTCATTGCCTTTAAGGAGTGCCTTTAAAGAATTCTTGACGGTTGTTGGCACTTTGTCTCTATGAAGGGTCTGGTAAAATTCCAGCAGACGCTCTTTATCGAAGAGGGGAGATAATTTCACTTTGACTTTATGAATCTCATCCCGTCCTAAGTCGCCACCCAGTTCGCCTCCTACTTCGCCTCCAGTTCCTAGTACGTTAATTTTGATATTTCCCTTGGCACCTGCTTTTGCAGTTCGCTTGACACTAACTTGTAGTTCCAGTTCCACAGACTCAACACACAACAAGGGAGCATCTTTTTCCTGACCTGGTGCTACGGAGAGCAGATCGTGTTTAACCTGTTGGATAAATTCAGATAATCCAATGGGGCTGTTATTGTTGTTAGACATTAATGTTGTATTATTATTTAAGCAACAGCTTAACTATAGGCAGGGTTCTGGGTAGTTGTCACTGGCAAGATGCCAGTTTTACAGGGGGAACACAGAAATGTTGGTCACTGGCAAGATGCCAGTTCTACCCATTTGAAATTGCTGGTCACTGGCAAGATGCCAGTTCTACCCATTTGAAATTCCGGTCACTGGCAAGATGCCAGTTCTACAGGAGGGAGAGGTAAAAGAAAAAAAGGGTAAAGGGCAAAAGGGCAAAAGGGCAAAGGGTTACAGAGTCCACGCACACCCACACACCACACGCAAACCAAAAGAGCCGACGTCGGGCCAGAGAGCCGGATTACAGCTGTCGCGAGACCCAGAACGGCAGTCCTCAGGGAAGTTGTCCCAGGAACCACCCCGCAACAGCCTTTCTCGGTATTTAGTTTGATTATCGTTATGGTTATCGTCTAGCCACACACTACCATCCGTCGGCGCACCTATATAGTTATCATGCCAATGGTCTGCACACCACTCCCAAACATTCCCATGCATATCGTAGAGTCCAAAGTCATTCCCTACCCCAAAACTCCCCACTGGGGTTGTTTCTTGCCGATAAATCCCTGATGGCCCATTACCATAAGACCCTTTCCAACGATCCTGTTGATCATCTGTTCCATCGTAATTAGCATAGTCTGTCGTAATCGTCTCTCCAAAATGAAACGGGGTGGTTGTTCCGGCTCTACAGGCGTACTCCCACTCGGCTTCGCTGGGCAAGCGATAAGGGCGTTTCGTATACTGGGACAGCCGCTCACAAAACTCCACTGCATCATACCACGAGACTTGCTCTACAGGTAGGTCTTCCCCTTTAAATTCGGATGGATCGCTTTCAAGTTCTGTTTTGACTTGGGGTAGGGCGGCGACGGCTTGCCATTGGGCTTGGGTAACTGGGTATTTGCCCATCAAGAAGGATTTAAGGGTGACTTGATGCTGGGGACTTTCACTGTCTCTATGCCCCTCTTCTGTTTCTGGGGAACCCATAACGAAAGTGCCACTGGGGATGGCAACCATGTCCAAAGTGATACCATTTCCCAAGTCTTCAGCAAAGTACTGAATTTCTCGCCAATGGTGGTTGATAATAAGGTTTGATTGCTGTTCTTCTTGACTTGTTTGTGGCATCACTATGGTTGGGTTTAACTGATGTAGAACTGGCACTGATCCTGTAGAACTGGCATCTTGTGTAGAACTGGCATCTTGCCAGTGGCCTATGGTAGGTAGAACTGGCATCTTGCCAGTGGTTGATGGTAAGTAGAACTGGCACTGACCTGGTAGAACTGGCATCTTGCCAATGGTTGATGGTAAGTAGAACTGGCACTGACCTGGTAGAACTGGCATCTTGCCAGTGGTTGATGGTAGAACTGGCATCTTGCCAGTGACCAGGATTATTGTTTGATTGAGATTGACATAGGCTCGAAGGCTATTCCCGCAACAGGCTTCTAGCCAGTTCTACCTACCATTGAACACTGGCATCTTGCCAGTTCTACCTACCATTGAACACTGGCATCTTGCCAGTTCTACCTACCATTGACCACTGGCAAGATGCCAGTTCTACCATTGATTATTTTACAGAAGATTTCTGTACACTATCCATTTGCCAGAAGAAAGGATATGTTTCAGGCATCTCAGATAAATTAGCCTTTACAGGATTTTCTCGGATATAGTTCCAGGTTTCTAAAAATTCTATTTCATCTCGCATAATGCGATCATATCGCTCATATTGCCAAACAATACCGATATGATTCATTACTTTAGGAACTTGCTTAGAACTATAGCTTTTAATGCTGTGGATGATACTACCTAAGCTCCAATATTCCTGATCGGATTTTAGCAAAGGCTGTATTAACCAATGCACATGATCTGGCATAATCACAACAGCATACGTTTTGTACCTTTGGTTATTGAAGAATAAACAGGAATCTAAAACTACTTGTCTGGCTTCTGGGGTCAACTCTAGCTTTTTAAACGTATTAAAAGTTACAAAGTAAATTGCTCCTGCTGATTCCCAGTGAGGAAGAGTCCTTTGGCTAATTTTAAGATTTTTGAACTTTCTGAAACTGCTATAATTCGTAGAACTGGCATCCTGCCAGTGATAATTATTAATCTTGGTAGAACTGGCATCCTGCCAGTCATAAGTAGAACTGGCATCTGGCCAGTCATAATTATTAATCTTGGTAGAACTGGCATCCTGCCAGTCATAATTATTAATCTTGGTAGAACTGGCATCCTGCCAGTCATAATTATTAATCTTGGTTTGAGACCGCCTCGAAGCCTGTGCCCCATAGGATGGAGAGTTAGGGGTAGTCATTAGTTACATTTTTAAAGACATTAATGGGGTATATTTTTTTATTTTAGTGCGTTGAGACAGGCTGAAAGGCTGTTCCACAGTGATCAAAGTAGAACTGGCATCTTGCCAGTGGTGATCAAAGTAGAACTGGCATCTTGCCAGTGGTGATCAAAGTAGAACTGGCATCTTGCCAGTGGTGATCAAAGTAGAACTGGCATCTTGCCAGTGGTGATCAAAGTAGAACTGGCATCTCGGCAGTGGTGATCAAAGTAGAACTGGCATCTCGGCAGTGGTGATCAAAGTAGAACTGGCATCTTGCCAGTGGTGATAAAAGTAGAACTGGCATCTTGCCAGTGGTGATAAAAGTAGAACTGGCATCTTGCCAGTGGTGATAAAAGTAGAACTGGCATCTTGCCAGTGGTGATAGAAGTAGAACTGGCATCTTGCCAGTGGTGATAGAAGTAGAACTGGCATCTTGCCAGTGACCAGGATTATTACATCTTGCCAGTGACCAATATGATGGCATATTACCAGTGACCAATATTTAATTTGATTGATATTGACACATTCATAAAGGATATTCTGGAGCCACTGGCAAGATGCCTATTCTGGAGCCACTGGCAAGATGCCAGTTCTACACAGGAACTATTCCCCGGCTACTGGCAAGATGCCAGTTCTACGCGGGGCCTATTCACCGGCTACTGGCAAGATGCCAGTTCTACGCGGGACTATTCCGGCTACTGGCAAGATGCCAGTTCTACGGCGGGGAAAGGGGAAGAGGGAAAAGGCAAAACAGGGGAAAGGGCAAAAGGGTAAAAGGGTAAAGGGTTAAAGAGTCCACGCACACCCACACACCACACGAAAACCAATAAAGTCGAGGTTGGGCCTGAGAGCCGGATTATAGTTGTAGCGAGACCCAGAACGGCAGAAGCCAGGGAAGTAGAACCAGGAACCACCCCGCAACAGCCGCCTTTTATTATTGCGATTATCATTATCATTGTAATCTTCCCAGACACTACCATCTGTTGGTGCATCTTCATAGTTTGAGTGCCAATGGTCTGCACACCACTCCCACACATTCCCATGCATATCGTAGAGTCCAAAGTCATTGGCTACCCCAAAACTCCCCACTGGGGTGGTTTCCTGAACATATTTGCCTTTAGAACCAGAGCCATAAGTAGAGTTGCCATCATAGTTAGCTAGGTCGGTTGTAATGGTCTCGCCAAAATGAAACGGAGTAGTTGTACCTGCTCGACAAGCATACTCCCACTCGGCTTCACTGGGCAAGCGATAAGGCCATTTGGTCTGTTGGGACAGACGTGCACAAAACTCCACCGCATCATACCAACAGACTTGCTCTACAGGTCGGTTTTTACCTTTAAAATGGGATGGATCGGGTTCAAGTTCTCTGTTGACTTGGGGTAGGGCGGCGACAGCTTGCCATTGGGCTTGGGTCACTGGGTATTTGCCCATGAAGAAGGATTTAACGGTGACTCGATGCTGGGGACTTTCATCATTAGTATGCCCCTCTTCGGTTTCTGGGGAACCCATGATAAAGCTCCCTTCAGGGATAGCAACCATCTCTAGCTCAACTCCATTCCCTAAGTCTTCGGTAAAACCATCAGCTTGTTGCTGATGACGGTGGATCGTTAATCCCGCATTTAATACAGACTTAAGATTAGTTTTGGTAACTTTTTGACCCAGGGCTTCTGTAAGCAGTTTCCATAACTTAGAGCCAACAGATTGTAAATATTTTGAGCTGTAGCCTAGTGAATGGGCGATTTCTTGGTAAGTCTGATTGTCTAATGCTCCTCTCAAGATGCTTCGTTGCCGGTCTGTAAACGAGGGTCCTGTTGAACCAAAAACTGCTTCTTCAGCGGTTTGAATGGGGTCTTTTACCTGTATCGTTGCCACTTCAAAGTCAAAAGGTTCTAAGTCAATCTCTGAGGATATCTCTTTCCCTGTTCTAAGCCCAATGGTTAGCACCTTACATTGAAAGGTTTGCAGGGGTGGTAAACCTTCAACCTCAGTCACTGTCTGCCCAGAAACTGACACCGTATTTGTCAGTGTTTCTGGTAATAACCAATCTGGGACTCTCAACTCCAAATCATCTAATTGATAGGGATTAAGTTCAGCTGGAGTAACTGTATCTGGCTGTCTTAGGACTCGCTGGATCAGTCTGGCGTACTCCACCAAGGTTGGTTCCTGTTGTAACTGAGGGGATAGCTCTGCGGTAATGCGTGTTAATCGTGCTAATTCTGCCCGCATACCTGATTCAGTAAGATTTTCAGAATCGGTTCCACTACTGGTTTCTATGAGCCCCTGGGCAATCTCTCGTGCTGCCTGTTTGCACTGTTCATCCCCTAAATACACCATTGCTGCCCAACGCTGTGCCTCTAATTCCTTTTGCTTTCTACCGGGATGAAGGTGACTCAGATACTTGACATAGTTGATTAAAACCTGGGCCACTTGCTGCATTCGCGGCTTACCAAAGCGGGGGTCTTGTTTCATTTGCTCTAGCAGATAGCCTCGGATATGAGTATCCATGGCGTAAAGCTCATAGCCTACCTGAGAACACAAATCCGACAGTAACAAATCAACTTCTGCCACCCACGGAACGTTTTCATTGCGCAAAAACTGATTGCGCAAGTAGTTCACTAGCTCCGGTGTTAGCACCAGAGGCAAAGCCGCATGATAGGCCAGGACCCGATAGGACTCATCAAAACGTTTTACAAACCGCTCGACGGCTTGCTGTGCTGCTTGTTGGTGCCATTGTTCTTCCTCAGCCACAGTTGTCATGATCAAGGGGAATGGAGGTGTTGTAGGGGTTGTCCACGTACAATGTCGATAGCATTACTTAATCCATCATTATCCATCTGGTACATTGGCACCAAATTAGCAATAATTTCTGCGGAACTACCCAGCCAACGGTCTTCTGGCATTGGATTTAACCAAGCCAAGAGGGTGGTGTGCCGCTTTAGCTTAAACAGAAAGCTGGTAGTTGCCCGAATCCTCTCTAACTTACGATACCCCCGTGCTGCTCCAGCATCACTGACTATTAATACGCTAGTTTCCTGGTCACAGATTGTGAATAGGGTTTGCAAGGGGATGGGTTCTGTCAAGTAGAGGTCTTTGTAGACACTGGCAGCAGGTACGTTATGGAAATAGAACACATTGACCTTTTCTGGTTGCAGAGTGCTTTCATACTGTGCCGTTTCTACCAAGTCACTGGTGAAGCGATGAAACGGAGTCATTGAACCATTCTGATCCAAGACTAGTAGGAGATGGGCATGGTTTTGTTCACGTCTGCGGTAGACTGGAGCCAGATAAAACCCTTGCCGAGTTGCTTGCTTAACGGTTGCGGCTTCATCTAGTTGATCCATTGACCCATCGGCAATCGGTCGGCGCAAATACCTCCAGTTATAGACCATTGAACGGCGGGAAATGGGATAGTATGTCTGTAAGCTAGAAGTATCTTCGTTTTCTACAAAGGTAGAGGGTGCCCGCACCGGTAAGGATGACCAGTCCGGTTTTGGTTTGCTCTCGGTAACAACCTCCTGGGGTGGTGACTGCAATAATTTCTGGGATACCTTGAGCTGCTCGTGATCAGGTTTAGACTTGGGTTTTTCTGAAACACTATTTTCAGAGGGTTTGGAGGGAGAAATAACCCCCAACGACTCCCTGATAGAGTTCCAGATGGAGTCAAACTGACTTTGTTCTGAGCGAGAGTGACACCATAAAAGCTTTAATGTCTCTGCCAGTGCCGTTTCATCCTCTCCAAATCCCCCTTTTACCGCTTGCCGTGCTGCGAAAAGTTCCCCTACGCCAAGCTGAAATCTGTTTTGGCGCAGGCTAATGAAAGCACGAGTTACCCAATCTTGGGGGTTAAAGGAGTTCATGAGGCTTTAGCATATTTTTTCCAGTCTTGTTGCAGCTTAAACAGTAACTCTGGATAGGGGAGCAGTTGGTCTTTTTTTAATTTTGTTGGATTGTAAGGCTTTGATTCAAAAGTATGAAGGGCTTTGAGCCAATCGAGAAATTCACTAGTTCCTGGTGTCTTGAAGAGTCCCCCTTCGTTCCAGACCGCCAGGAAACGAGCGATCGCAGTATCGACTAAATCCGCAGGGGGTGGTGCTTCCGGACAAACCTGGTAGTGTTTATCAACAATTTCCTGCAACTGTTTGGGGTCGTTAGGAAAGTCTAAGTAATGATACAGGCAACGACGGAGAAATGGTGCAGGCAGGTTACCTTTTTCTTTATTACTGGTGATGATCACAATGGGTTTGTGTGTTGCTGTAATGGTTTCTCCAGTTTCTTTTATTTTAAATTCCCAAGGCTCATCTAATACTGTCAGCAAGTCATTGGGAAAATCTAAATCTGCCTTATCTATCTCATCAATTAATACCACAGCTGGACAATCCTTCAACCTAAAGGCTTTCCCTAAGGCACCAAATTGACGATAGTGTTTAGCATTAGCAGGATTGCGATTAACTGGTTCCGAGTCTTCCTGGTCTAAGTCTTCCTGATCCAAGTCTTCTGGCTCCGGTTGTCCATGAGCAACGGTGGGCTCTGGTGCTACTTTTTGAGTGTGTACATCATGTAATCGGAGAATAGCATCATATTCATAGAGTCCATCTTCGGCTTTGGTTGTTGAACGCACATCCCAGCGATAAAGGGGCAGTCCTAATTCATAGGCAACCGCTGAAGCCAAACGAGTTTTACCACACCCCGCATCCCCTTCTAATAGTAACGGTCGCCTGAGATAAATTGCTAAATTTACCGCTTTTTTTAATTCTGGAGATACCACATAAGGCTCTGGCTTTTGTGGGGAATCTTTATGAGCCTTTTTAGGTCTGCGAGTAATATTTCCTGTAAATGTTAATCGTTTAGATGCGGCCATTACTTAAATTTATCCTCCAATATTGAACAAATAGTATGTGGTGTCCCTTCGCTTTCTCTATAAATTTGCTGTGCTAATTTTTGACTTTTTGAATTTGATAACCCCCGACAATTAATCAACCATTTTTTTATATCATCAACTTCCCAGTTTGGCAGTGGTAGTTCAATAGCCTTACAAGGGTCAAATTTATCTTGTGTACAAAAATAGGGCTGTAAAGACGAACAATCTGGGAAAACTTTACTTTTAGCAACTAGAGCTACGAGAAATCTAATTTGGCTGAACTCTAGGAATACAGGATTCAGCTCGTTAATTAAAGGATGCCAAAATTTCTTGATAAACCAATCTAAGAATTGTTTTTGATCAATGAGGCTATCCCAGTTATCAACCTGAATAAATATAGTACTACCACCCCGGAGCGACGAGCAAAGTTTTTTGATACTTTGGTTTAACCCTGCCTCTGAATCTGGGTTTAAATGACTGGCTAATCTTTTAGAAAATTCTAGCTCATTAAATTCAGAAATTGCCGAACCTAGGTCTACTGGGTAAGGTCTGAAGTCTCCTATAATGTCTTCTCCAACTTTGCGATCGCTAACCATCAAATCTAAAACTTCCTGAAGGCAGTAACTTCCCTTCTGTTTGGTACTCCTCTGTAAAAATAAAAGAATTGCCCCACTATCATCACCCAACTTTTTATTAATTGATATAGCCATTTCCTTGGCTTCAGTAAAATCAATTTTTTGGAAACTTTTTTCTAAAGTTAAATGCCGTATATTGGAACTGGAATTATTTTGATCTAATTTTGACAATTCCTTGTCTAGACTTTTAAGATTATCCAAAAGCCTCTTTGCCTTTTTTTCAAGTTTTAATTCCTCATCTTGACTGAGAACTTCTTCTAACTGAGCCTCTACTTTGGCAAGCTCTTCTTGCTTGGCAGCTATACGCTTGTTCAAAAATTCTCTTTCTAGATCACTACCTGCCGTTCCTGTCACACCTATTTCTTAAATTTTTCAAAAAATTAATAAAATTAAGTAATAAAAACTACTGGTTACTTAGTTCTGCATTGAAGGCTTGAATTTCCCTCAAAAGCCTCTTTGCCTTTTTTTCAAGTTTTAATTCCTCATCTTGACTGAGAACTTCTTCTAACTGAGCCTCTACTTTGGCAAGCTGTTCTTGCTTGACAGCTATGCGTTTTGTATAGAACTCGTTTTCTGGATTATTAGGTAGTGGTTGAGATTTAGGAGGAGTCATGGAAACTGGAGGTTGAGTAGGCATAGCATCAGCTTCAACTGGAGAAGCTTTAAACAACTGTCCTCCCTCATTATCCTCCCAACGCAGATACAGCACTGGACGATACCACTGATTCCCTTCAATACCCATAGCACTTTGTCCCCGACCCAATGCGATCGCTAATGACTCTTGTTCCCCCACTGAATTATAAAACTCTTCCGCAAACAGACTAGCGGCATCCACCCTGATGGAATAGGTCATGGCCACTACAGCAGGAATACCTGCACCAATCAAACTCTGTGCCACACCATTGAAGACAGACTCACTTTTTCGAGACATGGCACTTTTGCAAGCACTCAGAACAACTAAAGCAATTCCCGGTTCTGAATGGGGTTGCTCCCCACGCTGCAAATTTCCCAAGAGTTCTCCCAGTTCTTTGGCACTGACATAATCAGCTTTGGCATCTGAGTCTTCAAACACCAAATAACCTTGAGGTTTTTTTGCCAATGGGGCACCGCATTCACACTGAGTTACACCCTGGTTATAAACTTTCTTGCACCCTATTTCATTACAGCGCTTGCCAAAAAAGCCATGTCCATCAAAATGCAGAACCTGAGGAACTGCTGAGGTTTGGCGCTTTGACAATCGCCTGCGGAGTGCTTTTAATGTAGCAGATTCTAGAATTTCGAGTTGAATTTTCCCTTGTTCCTGAGCCTGTTGCAATCCGTTTGCGATCGCATGTCGTTCAACAGCAGGTAACGATTCCATTCCCATTGTCTCATCCCCTGCCCCAGAGGAAATCAACAGGACATTGAGCCGTTCAACTCCCGGTAAATTAGGACGAGGACTACGATAGGCAATATAGCGCGAGAAGGTCACCCCTTGGTGGGCTAGAAACCCATACTGGTTATGGAGTAATTCCCACGGATAATCAGTAATGCGGACAGGTTTAGGGTCTTCTGCTGGAAACCGCAACCGAATATGTAAGAAAATGCGATCGCGTTTAGCCTCTGCTACTGCTGCCTCTATCACCAGCTGAATGTCTTGACCTAATATTTCATAGAGCCTACGCCCAATAGTAGCCAAGTATGGAGGGTCAAAAGCATTGCGCTTCGGTAGCAGCAGTTGCTCACGTACCATCCAAGCCTGCTCATCTTCCGAAAAGTTATCCTCTTTGAAGTGAGTTGACTCTAATATCTTAACTACCGTGAAACGTCTGTCCTGGACATGGGGAGTCTCACTGTCGAGAAAAGGCAGACCAGCTTCGTGATGGACTTCTCCTGATGAACCCTCCACAGTCACTTTGAAGCAGTCTTGCTTGCCTTCAATGGGATAAAATCGCAGTTCCAGCAGTGTCATTCCAAGATTTGCACCTTATCAGCTATGGCGAAAATTAACTCTAGTTAGTATATCATCTGATTTTCTTTGGTATCGCCAGCCGAGCACCCTTAGTTTAACAACTTTAGGGCTAATTCTACCCTTTTTATTTGATTTGTGAACATAGGAGTTATGGGAAAAGGGAGCAGGGAGTAAGGAGCAGGGAGCAGTAGGAAAGAGTTTGGATGATTTTTTGGTGTTCTTAAAAAGCGATGGAGCGCGGTCTTGGGGGTTTCCCCCATGAGCGACTGCATCAAGACACAGCAAGATTGTTCATGACCTATTTATAAACCCTATATAAACGCTATATATATCTTGTTTGATACAGATCCATAAAGCACAGGAAAAGAAAAACGAGGAATAGGGGAATAAAATTTGGGAAGTATCAACCCTCAACAAACTCCGTAATTCCTGGTGGCAACATTCCAGATACAGTTAATAAAGAATCAGGCAACTGTAACGGTGAAATTGTTTGATTATTTACCAGAATGACGTGACTATGATACCCTGCGCGTACGCAATTCTCGCTCCGTTAACCATGTATTAACCCAATCTCCGTCTTCTTCCGACAATTGCGGTAGTGGCTCTTGATTATAATCTATGAGTAAATCATAACTGGCTTGATCGTAGATATTACTCAACAATAGCTGTAAATCTACTAATGGTTCTGTATCTCCAGACTTCAGCGGTAAGGGAAATGAAGGGATAGTATCTGGTAAATTAAATCCATACAAATCAGCTTGAGGACGACGGTCTCCTCGACTGACTAAAATGCGATAATGGGTTTCAATATTGCTGTGATAAACTGGCATTGGTTGTCCCTTACGCAGTAAATCAATGTCTTGATGCAGTCGCTCATGGGGGAAACCCCCAAGACCGCGCTGCATCGCTTTCTACTAAATGAGTGAAACTGCCTAAGACTTTATTTCGTTTAGTCTCATATTGCTTGCGTCCTTCCCCAGAACGTTTATTAATGGGAGAGAGTATTTCAATAGCTGTTACTACTTCCTTGGTAGCTACCTCTCGCACTTCTAAATAACCTTGCTTAATGGTTTCAGGTACAGGAACTTGTACTGTTTGGGGTTGAGTTGGAGCTTGTGCAACTGCAACATTGGTCATTGGTTGTTTCGTTGTCACCTGTGAACCTTTGACAGTTAAATCTGGAATGCCAACCAGTAGAGATTGTTCCCCAATGGTTTCATACATGCGCACTTCAACACCAACTCTGTATTTGGGACGCAGTTGAGGAGAAAGGAATTTAGCCAGCTCCCCAATAAGTAACAAATGTACTCCTGGCCAAACTTCTGGATGTTCTAGGTAAGGGTTCATCCCTGGAAAAGGGGAAGGCATAAAATTTCCACCTCGGTGCTTAGAGCGTTCAACTTAGAGCATTCAGCATTCAGGTTTTAGAACTTAGCTGACAGCTGACAGCTAACGGCTGATGGCTAAAAGTCTATTAATTATTCTAAAGCGCACCATTCAACACTTGTTGTGCCGAAAGCTGTAACCCCAGAAAAATAGTTGATTCAATCAACTCATCCCCCACAACAACCGTTTCCTCATAAAGATCATCCACCAAGTGCAACACCACAACCTGCTTTTTGAGCGGATCGACAATCCAATATTCGCGAATCCCCAGCAAGTTATACTCCACTCGTTTGCTGCGATAATCCGTCGTCCGAGTTGATTCGCTAACCACTTCAACCACCAAAAAAGGTGGCGATTCGTTGAGACGAATGATCGCCTCTCGATCCAGCATTCCCTGCCATTGCTCCAGTGTTGCCACCGTCACATCTGGAATCCGCGCTGTATCCCAACGTCCCCCACGGGGCGACTCGATCGCAATAAACCCTTGCTTAGAAACCCAGGCTAACCCCTGATCCTGAATTTCAGCCCGAAATTGATCGTTGAGAAACTCAGTAATTGCACCATGTTGTCCTTTGGGTTGAGACATGGCAATCAGTTCCCCATTCACCAGTTCATAACGCCGATCAGTGCCATCGTTGTAGCTTAAGTAGTCTTCGAGGCTAAGCAGTGCAGTAGTGGCAGTCATCGGAGTTTTCCTAAGAAGCCATTTTTTTGATAATACTAGTTTAGCAAAAAATGGGTTAGAAACTGTCATTTATAGCGATTTGCAGATAAGTTAATTATGAAAATGGGGCTAAAAATATCAAGTTTACTTCTTACTTGCCAATAATAAATAACTTAGATTGGATACCAACTGATCTATTCCCAGATACGCTGTTCCCTGTTCCCTGCTCCCTAAAACTCAGTACGAGCTACCTCACCCAATTGAGAACTGCTATATCTTTTAATTCAAAGGTTCTTGTGCTGGTAATCCTACAGCACGGGGAAACTTAGCTACTGTTGGTGATAATACTTTCAACAACAAACAATGGCGAACACTATCACTCAAAGGCGTAGTAAATTTTTCAACTGATTCAATTTTTCCACCTAACTTTTTTACCGCTGGCTGTAAAGCCTCGGTTTCTTCATCTGTCCAATGACCACGATAAAGAATCGCCAAACCTCCCTGTTTTAGAAGTGGTAGAGCATATTCAGCACAAACAGAAGGGGCACTAACAGCACGAACTAGAGCAATATCGTAGGAGTGTCGATGCTGTTGCTTGTGTCCAATGGCTTCTGCTCTGCCAACTAAGGTTTTAACATTATTAATTCCCAACTGGGGGATTAAGGTTTGGAGAAAAGTAATTTTTTTGCGAGTGGAATCGAGTAAACTAATAGCAGTGTTAGGAAATGCGATCGCAACTGGTAATCCCGGAAATCCCGCACCTGTTCCAATATCAATAATTCTCTGTCCTGGAGTTACAGATTTCCATATAGGAGCCAATCCTACCAAAGAATCCCACAGATGCTTTTCCCAAAATTCCTCGGCAGCAGTAATCCGAGTTAAATTCAACTGACGATTGCCTGACAAAATCCCTTCATAGAGTTTCTGAAACAACTGTTGTTGTTCTGGATATGGCTGCCAATTTAGAGTTTTTTGCCAAAGCTCTGTCATCTCTGGCAGCAGTAAAACATTTTGGTCATTTGTCATTTTTGCTATTCTGTACTTGTTATGCTAAATAAACACTTTGGCAAAGGGAGCAGGGACTTCGGAGCAGGGAGTAGTGGAAAAAGCCCGTATTCAAAATTTTTTGTGAGTTGAATAGCATAATTTTAATTCTACAGTAAGCTTTCTGAGCTTTTTGACTATAAATTTAGCAGAAAAGGTACTGAAGAACCGTCATTTTTTGCTTTTTACTTTTTAATTTTTAATTTCTAAATAGGGATCCTAAATAAATTGTGATAATTTTTTTTCCCTACTCCCTACTCCCTACTCCCTACTCCCTACTCCCTACTCCCTACTCCCTTTCCTAAAGTACTCAACACTCACAACTCAGCACTAGCTAGATCAACAGCTTTTAAATCCCCTTGCTTAAGAGTCCAGCAACGGTCAGCAATAGGCAGTAAATCCTTAGCATCGTGAGTCACCACTAGGAGTGTCCAATGGGTTTTGAGTTTTGCCAGCAGATTGACTAACTGTCTTCGCATAGACCAGTCTAATCCAGCTGTTGGTTCATCCAACATCAGTATATGGGGTTGACGAATCAGTTGTACTGCTAGAGCAAGGCGTCGCTGCTGACCACCACTCATAGCATGGGGTGAGGTATGCAAGGCAAAATCAGCCAGTCCCACTTCCCCCAAAGCATCATAAACCCTTTGTGACCCCAACTCTGGATGTCCCATCCGCAATTCTTCCAGGATAGTCTTACCACAGAAATGCCGTTCTGGAAACTGAAACACTAATCCTGCCAGTTGGGGTAGGTGGTCGTTTGTGAGTTCAGTTTCTCCCCAAAAGATGTTTCCTGCCGTGGGCTGGGCTAATCCTGCCAAAATTTCCAATAATGTGCTTTTACCAGAACCACTAACACCAATTACTAGTCCCAATTCTTGTGGTGCTAGCTCTAGATTCAGACCCTTCAAGATCGGGGTGGAGCTAGCTGGTGGATGATAGGTTAAGTCTCTAAGATATAGCATTCCCTTCTACCCACTCCTTCCCCTCTTCCAAGGCTCCGGAGGTTTCAACATTTCATAAACATTACTATTGTAAGGACTCAGCTTAAGCGCTACGCGCACGCTACGCGAACAGGTATCAGGTATCAGCTATCAGGTATCAGCTATCAGTTATCAGTTATCAGCTATTAGGTTTGGCCAAAGGCCAAGCTACGGGAATGGCTGACCGCTGACCGCTGACCGCTGATAGCTGACTTACTATGTTATCCCCCAACTTCCGGTACCATGGAACCTGGCATCAAGTGCAACGTCAGTACTGAGGTTAGTAGCATATATTTTTAATATTGCCAGAATGACGATGAACCAAAGGTTTCGAGCACCAAAACAGATAGTTAAAGCCTGTGTCAGCACAGCAGTTGTATTAATCGGTTTATGGGGAATGCCCACCTTAGCAGCTGACCCCTTTCGCGACAGTAATCCTCGGGACATTGATGACACTGTTCAAGATGCGTTTGACTTCTTCTTCAAGGATGGAAACTATAAACAGGCTGAAGCTTATCTAAAAAAATCGGAATCTAGGCAGTCTAAAGAACCCATGACCTATGCTATGCTATCCTCTCTAGCTTACTTAGATCAAGATTGGGAAACCTTCAAGAGCTACGGCACTAAAACTCTTAATACGGCTAAGGAAATGATTCCTTCTGATCCCTTGCGGGGTAATCTCTACACAGCCGTCGGTTATTTTTTGGAAGGAGCTTACGATTTTGAAAAAGAAGGTCCCATCAGTGCCTTGACTAAATTACAAAAAGTTTTTGAATATCTCGATAAAGCTAAAGAAATTGCTCCTAATGATCCAGAGCTAAACTTGATTACAGGCTACATGGATTTAATGTTAGCAGTAAATTTACCATTTTCTGACCCATCTCAAGCCATTGACAAGTTAGAAACCTATGCTTTACCCTCTTATTTAGCCTATCGAGGTATTGCAGTAGGATATCGAGATTTAAAGCAATATTCTAAGGCAATAGACTATGTAGACCGGTCAATGGAAACAACACCAAGCAACCCAGATGTACTTTACCTTAAAGCACAAATTTTGCGAAAACTGGGGCAGGAGGAAAAAAGTTTAGATTTTTTTAACAAAGCTTTAGAAAAACAGACTCAACTGCCAAAACGCCACGCTGCCCAAATTACTTACGAGCAGTGCAAACTTGAAAATAAACTCACAGATGGGAATAGAAATTGCTCGAAGGAGCGGAATCGCATCCGGAAGCGTGGAACAGAAGTGGTTCAGAAAGATGACTAAGTTGACTGTTGAAGGTTGAAGGTTGCAGGTTGCAGGTTGCAGGTTGCAGGTTGCAGGTTGCAGGTTGCAGGTTGAAGGTTGCAGGTTGCAGGTTGCAGGTTGCAGGTTGCAGGTTTAGGGGCATTCCTTGTGGGTGCTCCTATGGCAATCCGATAGGATTCTTGAACAGTGACAGGTCTTACTCAGAACTCAGAAGTATATTTAACGGAAGTCTTGTTCAACAGTGAATCTTGATCAGGTATAATCACTCTGGTAAAGAATTCGGGATTGTCCTTGACTTATGGTTCGCCTTAAGATAATTAACAAGTTCGATAGCAGTTTTGTCCTAGCTCCAGAAGCCCGAGAGCACTTATTTGCTTTACTAATCGGGGAAAACTTTTTGGCTCAAGTAGCTGAAGCGGCTCAAGCTGACAGGGTTGAGTTTACTGAATTACTGTTTAAACCAGTTCCCTACACCACTTCAACCCCTAAGGGAATGCCAGCGGAATATGAGCAGTATCAGGAATCTGATGATTATATCATCATTAACGTACCTCCTAACTTCATGTTCAAAGCCAAAATCTTTAATCCCAGTCGCCTCTGTGCGATTTATCGCAAAATTCAATAATATTTTGTTGATATTATTTATTTTTGAATCTTATTTTTGAATCCCATCCTATGCTCACCTCTGATAATCAAATTCCCTCTCTGAGGGATTTAGAATTTATTCCCTATCTGGATAAAACGGGAAATATACCAGAATTTTTACAAAAAAAGATTGGTGTATACGCAATTTTTGACCAGGATAAAACCCTGAAATTTGTTAATTATTCCCGGGATGTATATATCAGCATCAAACAACATTTAGTTCGTCAGCCTCAATCCTGCTATTGGCTAAAAATAGAAACCATTGAAAAACCGGACCGGAGTCGATTAGAAACGATTCGTAAGGCATGGATTGAGGAGAATGGTGTTATCCCCGTGGGTAATGGAGAGCAGAAAAATTTGTGGAGTCAGCCGATTGATGCTAAAACCACAATGACTGAAGCAGAGCAATTAGACTATCAGCAAAGTGAGGAATTAGCAAAAACGAAGATTCTAAAAAAAATTGCTCGGAGAGTTGAAGCTAAAATTAAAGATGAGCTAGAATCCCGAGGGGTAAAGACTGAAATTCGCTTCAATCCTAAGCTTAAAGAAAAGGGTTTACTTGATATAAAATGACTATCTCAACGGCTCATCCAGCTCTGTTAGTTCTCGCTGATGGCACAACTTACCAAGGCTGGTCTTTCGGAGCGACTGGTACAACCATTGGTGAAGTAGTGTTTAACACTGCTATGACGGGTTATCAAGAGGTGGTGACAGATCCCAGCTACTGCGGTCAAATTGTGACCTTCACCTATCCAGAATTAGGCAATACTGGTGTTAACCCATCCGATGAAGAATCTGCTCATCCTCAAATCAGAGGTGCAATTGCCCGTAACATCTGCTACCGTCCCAGTAACTGGCGCTCTACCCAGTCCTTGCCCGATTATCTGGCAGAACACAACATCCCAGGAATTTATGGCATAGATACAAGGGCATTAACCCGCAAAATACGCTCCATTGGTGCCATAAACGGTGCTATTTCCACAGAAATCCTTGACTCTGCTGAGTTATTGTCCGAAGTGCAAGCGGCTCCGAGTATGGCAGGATTAAATCTAGTTAAAGAAGTGAGCACTGACAAGGTTTACGAATGGTCTGATCCTACGGAAGCCAATTGGGAGTTCGGTCCTGGGGTTGATGGAGTGGAAAAGGACAAGCCTTTGACAGTTGTTGCCATTGATTTTGGGATTAAACGTAATATTCTCAAACGTCTAGCTAGCTACAATTGTCGGGTAATTGTCGTCCCTGCTAATACACCGCCAGAAGAAATTGCTAAATATAATCCCGATGGGATATTTCTGTCCAATGGACCAGGGGATCCGGCTGTAGTACTCGAAGGCATCTCAACCACCAAAGCGTTATTGGAGCGTCAGCAACCTATTTTTGGCATCTGCATGGGACATCAGATTCTTGGTCTTGCCCTAGGAGCGCAGACCTTTAAACTTAAATTTGGTCACCGAGGTTTGAATCACCCAGCCGGTTTGCAGCAAATGGTGGAAATTACTAGCCAAAACCATGGTTTTGCTATTGATCCCGATACCTTAGGCACGGAGGTGGAAATTACTCACCTAAATCTCAATGACCGCACTGTGGCAGGGTTGCGTCACAAATCCTTACCGTTCTTCTCAGTACAGTATCACCCAGAGGCTAGTCCTGGTCCTCACGATGCTGACTATTTATTTCAGCAGTTTGTCGAGCTGATGCGTTCGCGTAGCGTGGCCTAGAGCCAATTCCGTAGCGTGGCCTAGGGCGTGTTTTCAAAGTTTTCCGCAAGATTATGATCCCCCCCAGCCCCCCTTAAAAAAGGGGGGAGCCCATACTCAAAGTCCCCCCAGAATTGGGGGGCTAGGGGGGCTAAACCATACTCAGAATCAGCAACGCCCCATTGCCAGCAAAGCAAGAAATCAGCTTCAGTTATAATTAATCGGTTACAATTGCGGCTGGCTTAATTTTACCCTACCCCCAAACCCGCTCACCCTACCCCCCACACTCTGATACTGTTGTATAATAAAAAATTGACGTTGTTTTAGCCCCTTGACGTGCTAACCAACAAGCAAAGGTTATGGTGATAGGGCGCGTGTATCAACGGTAGCCAAGTCATCAATCTACTGTCACAGTAGTCAACTTGACAGTAGAAGTATTAGATTATTGATATTTATAAGCTATATCTAGGAGGGTGTTATTCCTGAACAACTAACCCTTACAGTCAGTTTAAGGGGCACTCGCCAAGTCGAGTCAAATTATCAAATTTTCCGCCTTACTGGATTGCTAGATGCCTTTTCGGAATCTACTCTCCGTAACGTTATTGGCAAATGTATTGATGAAGGTCCACCGGATATTATTCTGGACTTATCTAAAATTGATTTTGTCGATAGCTCTGGTTTGGGTGCTTTGGTGCAACTAGTTAAGAAAGCTAAAACTTCTGACGGAAGTCTACAAGTCGTGACCAATCCCCGGGTGACTCAAACTGTGAAACTAGTGCGCCTAGAACAATTTCTCTCTCTGCAAGATTCTCTGGCGGTAGCTGAGGAGAAATTCAAGGGTAAATGACAAAATCGTTGCTGAAGGCGGGGACAAAACTCGCCTTCAGGTGCGACCCGTGGCGAATTTAATTCGCCAACGGAAAGGGCACCTAACTTTCTCAGCAGTGGGGAATCGGTGAGATTTGAGTGTGAGTAACTTGACTTCTTGCCAATGTATTGAATAGTGGAAGGAGAAATTGTTGAAAGATTTCAAATTTGGTCTAGTAAACAAAAGACCGTGAGACCCCAAAGATGGCTCAAACAGATGCACAATTAGACCCCTTGGAAGAGGATAGCAATGGCGATGGAACTGACTCTATAGTATTGTGGACAGAGTTTCGATTTAGGCAATTCATGGCGAAAGTTGATCAAATCGCCAAAATTCAACAGATTTCCCCAGCATCCTTGGCATATATAGGAGATGCTGTTTATGAACTTTACATCCGAACCCACTATCTGCTACCACCGAGGCGAATCTGTGACTATCATAACCAGGTAGTGGCTCATGTGAGAGCAGAAAGCCAAGCTGAGATTTTGCGATCGCTAGAACCTTACCTAACTGCTTCTGAAAAAGACGTTTTACGGCGCGGACGGAATGCTGCCACAAAGAGCCCCCGGCGTCTCAATCGAGAAATCTATCAACAAGCTAGTAGCTTAGAAACCTTACTGGGATACCTCTACCTTACTGATACTCAACGCTTGACCCAGTTATTGGCTCATCTACAACTCGACACCCCATAAATACTAATTCTATTATGGCTAATCAAAACCCCTCCTCTGATGCCTCCTCTGATGCTTCTGGTCAGATCAAGGCAGGGAAGTCCTCTGTGAAGCAAGGTGAGAATAAAAAATTATCTCGTTCGACCCCAGCCAATTCTCACAAGAACGGGAAACCCCCTCGAAAGAACTACCACTCTCGAAAACCACGGCCAAAACATTCCCATCACTCCGAGGAAACTCAGCTGAAGGAGCATGGGTACCCTAAGTCAAAACTTGTAAGTAGCACAGAAGAAGAGAGTGACTTAATCTACGGGCGTCATTCAGTTCTAGCAGCTCTCCAAAACCAGCACCAGTTAAACCGAGTTTGGATTATTTCCCAGCTACGTTACGATCCTCGCTTTCACTCCTTACTGGTTCAAGCCAAGGCTAACGGTACAGTAATTGATGAAGTAGCACCAAAACGCCTGAGCCAAATTACTAAAGGTGGTAACCATCAGGGTGTGGCAGCTCAAATAGCACCTTACGACTACATAGATTTAAATGACTTAATTGACAAAGCAAAATGGGCAACTGAGCAGCCAGTTTTATTGGCTTGTGATGGCATTAATGATCCTCAAAATTTAGGGGCGATTATTCGTACAGCAGAAGCTCTAGGCGCTCAAGGCTTAGTCATACCCCAACGTCGAGCTGTTGGTGTCACCTCAACTGTGAGGAAAGTGGCAGCAGGAGCTCTAGAAACCTTTCCTATTGCCAGAGTTGTCAATCTCAGTAATGCCCTAGAGCAGTTGAAAACTGCGGGCTTTTGGATTTACGGAACTGCTGCCGGTACTGGTAAACTTTTACACAAAGTTGATTTGACGGGTTCAGTCGTATTGGTAATAGGTTCAGAGGGGAATGGTTTAAGCCTAAGGTCACAAAGCTGCTGTGACATGTTAGTCTCAATTCCATTACAGGGTAAGACCCCTAGCCTCAATGCCTCAGCAGCAACTGCTATGGTGTTATATGAAACCTATCGGCAGCGTTGGTCAGACTTACTGTATCTAGATACTAATTCCAATCAACAGATTGTGAAACAAGAAAAGTAAAGTAAATGGAGGATAAAAACGTTTAAAAGGCTATTAAATTAACAGAGATTATCCTTGAAACTAGGTAGATTTCATGAAAGAAGCCTTAATCAAAATCTTCGACGTCTTAGGGTTAGCGTTTTGGGTGGAAATCATCACCGAAACCCCCAAGTGTACCTACTACTTTGGACCCTTTGTTAACCAGCAGGAGGCTCAGGCTGCCAAATATGGATACATTGAAGACTTAGAAAATGAAGGAGCTCAAGGCATTATGGTAACTCTCAAACGCTGCAAACCCAATAGACTAACAATTTTTGATGAGTTGCCAGAACAAACTGAACTAGACAAATCGTCTAGCTTGAGTAAGCCGATTTTTTGAAAAAGGATGAAGTTTAACCTGTAGGGTGTTAAGTGTGAAGCATGAAAACGCTCTAAGTAGTCTCTAGTTAAAGTAGCCCGTAAGCTGACGAAGTCAGCGCAGCTCTCGGAGCTTGCATCCCTTGAGAACGCTGACCGCTCCAAGTATAGTTAGCATGTGCTGGAAATTTGGTATACAATTACGTGGAGTTTTTAACAAGCAAAAATACTTAATATAAAGATGTTAACTTCTTCCGACCATATGACAGATTTATCCAATGCCCACTGGCAGAGCAATTCCCGTTCTGTTGTCACTGGTGAGCCCCAGCTGAAGAAATTGATGACATCAGTTTATGGGGTTGACCAGCAAGTAAAGTACCTTCACTTACAGGCAGAAGTTGAATCCCTCTGGCAGCACCAGCAATTACTTAAGCAACAACGGTTGGTTTTACGTTGAACAGACTTCGCGGCAGTTGTCGGGAACAGCGGATCACCGGAACAGGGAATAGTGCACAAGAATTGACGTAAAGCGATGCAGAGGTGCGACCCGTGGCGAATTTAATTACGGGTCAAACGCACCATTACGGTCTTGGGGTTCCCCCCACTCGCCCTTTGCATCAAGAACACTATCAGAAAAATACTTTTGCAAGAGGTCTAACCAATGCGCTTAAGTACAAGTATTCTAGCGTTTATCGAAGTTATGAGGTACACTCTTGAGGCAGCGCATTCCTATTCCCTATTCCCTGTTCCCTGTTCCCTGTTCCCTAAAATCCCGAAATTTTGTACCTCATAGCTATGAGAATTGCTATATAAGTACAAACATTACTCAAAACGCTGATGCTTGGCTGACCAACGCTTAAGGCTATAGTTATTTGGTTCATCAATGACTATAGCTGCAGGACCCCCATCCCCTAAATCTGCGATCGCAGTCATGGAAGTGTTGGAATCTTGGGAAAATTCGCTGTATAGTAAGGCTCCTGTGTCAGAAAAAATCATGGTGCGGGGTTTGTAGATAGTAGTTCCCCTATCTGTATCCATCCCGTGATTAATACTATCCGATAGACCAACGTCGGTAGATTCTGAGGTAACCGATATTTCTTGATATAAGGTTAGCACCGCTTCTGGCTGGTTGTTGCCAGTCAGCTCGATCGGTCTAACTGACCAATGCCCGATCTCCTGAAGCATCATTGGTAAACTAGGAAGGGGTCCTGGGGAGAACTGACCACTGTTGGTTAATTCCTGCCAGAGTACTGGCAGCATGGCTGAGACCGACTCGGGGTTAAGGTGGTAGAGTGCTGACAAGGTAATCGCACTTGGGTCTAACCAGCGCAGTCCTGTATCGGTGTGTGCTAGCAGGTGCTGATTAGAGCCATCAACAGCTAGAGCTTCACTAGGGAATTTCCCACCTGCTGCCAACAGCTTAATCATCCCTTCCTGGTAGGAAACCCCCTTGACCGTAGCTGTGGTTGATTGCTGAATACCATTGTCATTCCAAAGGCTAATCCGAATCTGGGGGTCAACGTCTAAGCCCAAATATCGCCACAATCGCTTGCCCTTGGTCAAAGTGGGCAGCCGTAAATCAGAAAAGGGCATCCACCGCCAACCCTGACCATCGTGAAATGCTTTTACCTGTACTTGATACCAAACTTCCTCGGGGTTTTTTTCTAGAGTGAGGGGGACAGATGGACATGGGGACAGGGGTGAAACTGCTATACTCTCTTCCTCTGCTACAGACACCAATTCAGTACTTTCCTGTTGCCTTTGGCAGTGCTGTTCTCCTATTCCCCCATGTCCATCTTCCGGTTGCAGCCAATCTGTTGTGTTGACAGTTTGAATTATTTCTGAATTGCCAACCAGTTGACTGAAGTGCCTGACGATAGCTGGAACTGGGTTTAAGGCATTGTCCATATGGTTGAGGAGTTGGTAAACCTGGGGATTAGTTTGGGGTAATTCCTTCACCCATGCGATCGCTTTTTGAGGGTCTTCCTGGGCTGCCAAAATCAACCCTCCCCAAGCTTGTACATTGCTGTCATCAGGATTCACTTCTAGAGCTGCTTCCACCCGCTGCCACAATCCCCCAGAATCGGTCTTTAGCATCGTGATAATATCCCCCAACTGAGCACCATCCACTGCCGTCTGAAACACTGTTTTTGCCTCCCCCCAGCGACCATCCAGGAGATAGGCAAAGATAGCCGCACTGGCACTTGCCCAAATTTGATTGGCCTGAGACTCGGTAACCTGAGCGTGCAGTTTAACCAAATCCATTTGGGCTTGAGCCTCTGCTGACCAGTGTTTTGGTCTCTGTTGGTTCAACCATTGCCAAGCATCAGACCACAAACCATTACGCGCTAGATTTAAACCATTGCGATAGAGTTTAGTATCTATCGCTGCTTGGGTCAGGGAAATTTCCTCTAGATAAATCGGGTTGGGAACAAAAGTCCGAGGTTGAATTTGGTAAACCTTGAACTGGGGTTCCAAGCCTACAGTATGATTAACCACTAATTCTGGAGTAGCACCACCGGTCACTTCCTGCCAATAGGGAGAACCTTCATTAGGGCTTTTCCACTCCAACATCATACTCAGGTGTGTCTGGTCCGGATTGTAGTGAATAATTTGTCCATAGCTTGAGGGTGTATTCTCTGAGGCCACTTGACCCGAGAGGTTGAACCAAAACCCTTCCTCTAGAGCTTGTTGATCGAAACGATCGAGTTTAGTTAAAGGTAGTGAACGGGAGACACTAGCATCAGCCGATCCTGTGTTCACTTGGGTAGACAGCACAAAATATTCGATCGGGGCAGTGATAGGCAGCTGACTAACTAGCTGATAATACTGCTGTTGTCTATTGCTTTGTTCAAGGGGCTGATAGACTCTGAGTTCCACAATCTGGTTACAATTACTTTGGCATGATGGTGGTGATGCCAAAATCGGTAGCAGCAAGTCAGAGTTAAGGGCAACGGGTGTGCTCGCCGTTAGTCCATTTTCACGAATCTCCCCTTGAATTTGGGCAAATGTCTTGGCAGATGAAGGAACAGTCTGGGGGATACGAGCCCAACTCGGCAAAATGTGATTGATCCAGACAATCGAATCAGGGTCAATAATTAACATAACCGCCACCCAGATACTACCGGCAATGATACCGCTAGTGGTGATTAAGGCAGCGATCGCGCCCAAGGTTGTTAACCAACCACCTCTACTAGACTTTTGCACTGATGTTTTAATAGTTTATCTTTCTAGTTTTTTCCTAGTTTTAAAAAAATGTTGGCGGCAATATAGCAGTTCTAAATTGGGTGAGGTACATGTTGGATTTTAGGCAACAGGCAACAGGCAACAGGCAACAGGCAACAGGGAAACAATCTTGTGTACCTCATAACTATGAGACACCCGATAGATGATAGATAGTAATTAGCGAAATTCTACATATTTTTGGACTTAAAGGCTAATTCGTCCACGTCCATGTCTTTGTCATTCTCCCTTGCTCACTCTAAAAATCGTGACTAAACCAGTTTGCTCACAGTCGCTGCGGCGTGCTAAACCCTAAACCCTAAACCCTAAACCCTAAACCCTACACCCTAAACCCTACACCCTGAGCCAAAGGCACCCTAACCCTAAATCCTTAACTTGTGATTACCTGCTCATATAGCTCACCAGCACGTTCCCAAGTATATTTCTGTTCAATATACCCTCGACCATTTTCAGACAGTTGTTTACGGAGTTGGCGGTCTTCAAATAACCGACTAATGCCATAAACATATTCTGTTGTATCATTTGCTCGCAATGCCCGCAAAGGGACATCCCCGCCATCAACTGTCAAGCCCTCCAAACCGCGATCGCTTCCCACGACCGGTACTCCTGCTGCCATCGCTTCGAGAGTTTTATTTTTTACGCCAAATCCACTTTGCATTGGCACCACAAATATAGTTGCCTTATGAAGGTGGTCTACTAAAGAAGGCACTGCGCCAGTTACAGTAATCCCTTGGATCTCTTCTAACTCTAGCACCGCTTGCACCGGTTTGGGTCCGACCAATTCTAGCTTGGTATCAGCATAGCGCTCTGTAATTGCTGGGAACACCTCTAGGCTAAAATAACGAGCTGCTTTGATGTTTAGTGGGTTATCCATCGCCCCAGTAAATACTAATCTGTGTCCACCAGGATCGGAGATGCGCCTGGGAAATAAATTAACATCAACCCCATTAGAAATCAATGTAATTTTACTGTCTAGCTCAAATGATTCTATTTGCCGTCTATCTTCTGCTGTTGTGACTACAATGTCTGTAAACTTAGCACAATATTGCTCTTCATAGCGACGTAATAGGGGCAAATTTAACTGGTCTTTCAGCTGATTGTCTGATGTTTTGGTTTCCAGCTTGTCCAGAGATTTCCGGTATACAGAATGATGAATATTCACCACAGTTCGCAGCTGCTCCCGCCACTCTGGTCGCACATAAATTTCATTGGTACTGTGTTCACAGGTAATCAGGTCAAATTGTCCCGCCTCTACAGCCTGATCCAGCCATTGCTGCATTGGAGTTGAGTAGAGTTGGAGTACTTTCTGGGGCGTTCCCTGTTGCAAAATGGTACTCCAGCGCTGCAATTTATCCTTTATGCCTTTCTCTTGTTCTGATGGCTGCGGTTGGGGAAACATCACCAGTTCTTCCACCCACTGCTGCAATTTTTCCACATCGATCTCCGTGATCTCCTCAGAACGTTGAGTAACCAAGGTGATAGCATGACGCTTACTCAGGTACTTAAGTAAATTAAACGTCCTGACCTGAGTTGCCCCCCGCGTTGGCGGATAGGGAAAGGTTGTGGAGATCATTAGAATCTTCATAGGACGTTACTACTTTGAGCAATAAGTGACCACAAGGAAAGGACAGGCAATAATTCATGCTTATCTCACTTTTTACATGAGTTAAGGATTAATTTATTTATACTATTTTTTAAAAATCTAAACTTTTATTAACATTTCGTAATTTTATTTTACTCCAACTTCTTATTGTATAAAATACGTGATAATCGATATTGCCAAGGTTGGGGTTTTTGATAATTCTGATTACTGCAGAGTAATTCCCGATTACCTATTACCCAAAACCCAAAAAACAACGACAAAGAACACTACCGAAAAAATCGGACAGTATAAATGTATTATATCTTCATACCAATACATTTATACAATTGTGAATTTTCCTCTAGAAAATATAGTTAAAAATTCAAATTTACCGATTGACCAAACACCACCTAGCCTAATCTCTCTATGACTTCCAGTGACGGTGATTTAGAGGGGTTTGCCACCGTCACGGAGTTTTCCTACTCTCGGAAGTTTTTAGATGAACATATGCCACTAACTCCTAACCAGTGACTGAGATAGGGCTTGTTCGTAGCATTGACCAGCCCGATCCCAGGTGTATTCATCCTCGATCAATAAGCGCCCGTTTTGGGACAACTTTGCTCGCAGCTGTGGGTCTTCAAACAAACGAGTGATGGCACTAATATACTCCTTAACATGATTTGCCCGCAATGCTCGCAGAGGTGTATTGGCACCATCAACCGCCAATCCCTCCAAACCGCGATCGCTTCCCACTACAGGTACCCCAGCCGCCATTGCTTCCAGGGTCTTGTTTTTAATGCCAAAGCCAGTCCGCATCGGTACCACACAGATAGTTGCTTGATGGAGATACTCTACCATTGATGGCACACGACCGGTGACCGTAATTCCCGACAATGCTGCCAACTCCAACACCGAAGGTACTGGTCTTGCTCCTACCAGGTCCAGGCTAGCATCTCGATAGCGTTCTTTAATGGCTGGAAAGACCTCCAAGCTGAAAAAGCTTACAGCATCAATGTTGGCTCGGTTATCCATAGCTCCAATAAAAACTATGCGATGTCCCCCTGGGTCAGCAGTGCGTTGGGGAAATTGAGTCAAATCCACCCCATTTGGAATCACCACAATTTTACCCGATGGCTTGTAGGCAGCTATCTGGCTTTGATCCTCCGGTGTTGTGACCACAAGGCCAGTAAATTTGGCACAGTATCGTTCCTCATAGCGGCGCAACAGGGGTAAATTTAACTGGTCTCTTAGCTGATTTTCCGAGGTTCCTGTTTCCAACTGATTACGGAACGTACCATACACAGAACTGTGAATATTCACCACCGTTCCCAGCTGCTGTCGCCATTCTGGTCGTACATATATTTCATTTACACTATGTTCACAGGTAATAATGTCAAACCGTCCAGCCGCCACAGCTTCATCCATCCATTGCTGAATTTCCGGGGAGTAGAGATGTAGCACACTGGGGGGGATGCCTTGGCGTAAAAAATTACTAAATCGCTTTACTTTTCCCCAGATTCCTCCTGAGGGATCACAAGGCTTTGGTTGGGGGAAAACCACCAATTCATCTACCCATTTACCGAGTTTTTCCACTTCCTGATCCGTGACATCTTCTGAACGTTGAGTAATCATGGTGATATCATGACTTAACTTAAGATGTTTTAGTAAATTAAATGTCCGTACCTGAGTTCCTCCCCTAGTGGGGGGATAAGGAAAGGTGGCAGATAGCATGAGAATTTTCATCATATCTTCAGGTTAGGTAAGAAGTTGCTATAAGTCATATCTAGTTCGTTATAACCGGGTGCATGTCAATTTTGTTAATCCCTGATTCAGATCCCCCTAAATCCCCCTTAATAAGGGGGACTTTTCCATCTAATTCCCCCCTTTTTTAAGGGGGGTTAGGGGGGATCTATTTACCTAATTACAAAGTTGACATGCTCCCGTTATAACCGGACTTGATATCAGGCATCCAATAGGATAATTTTATGTCAACAAATCAATGAATTGAGTGACTTGATAGTTTCATCTATAACAATACAATGATTCAACGAGTCCCCAAGGTTAGTGTGTGTATTCCTACATTCAATCGCGTTAATTTACTTCCTTATGCGATTGACAGTGTTATTAAACAAACGTATCAAGACTGGGAATTAATTGTCTGTGATGATGGTTCAACTGATGACACTCCTGAGTTAATGTCCCAGTATCAGGATAGCCGAATTAACTACATCCGTCACCCCAAAAATATTGGAAAAAGTAATAATATGCGCTCTGGATTTGATGCGGCATTGGGGGAATATTTTATTAAATTTGATGATGATGACCGGCTGAAACCTGAATTTTTAGCCAAAACAACGGCTATCTTAGAGCCAGACCATACTATTGATTTTGTCGGGACAGATCATTGGGTAATTAATAGTAATAATACTAGGGATGAATCAGCTACCAAATTAAACTCTCAGAGGTGGGGAAGAACTAAGTTAATCCAAGGCATTGTTGATAATTTAATTGAGGTTGTTTTTATTCAGCAGAGCTTTCAAATTGGCGCTACGTTATTTCGGATGCAGGCGTTGAAAGATGTGGAATTTATGCGTCCTAACATCCAAAATTGTGAAGATAATGATTTATTCGTTCGGCTGGCTATTGCGGGCAAGAAAGCTTATTATTTACCCGAATTGTTAATGGAATATCGATTCCATGCCCAACAGCAAGGGATTAGTCGAGCAATTCCCTATTTACAGGATAAACTGCGTTATCTAGAAAGTTATAACTTTGAGTCAGAAATGTTGGAGACAGTTAGGCGATCGCGTCTGACGGAAACTAAGCTACTACTAGGATTGCGGCTGATTGAAATTGGACAAACATCAACCGGACGTGAATTAGTTTGGTCAGGAAAAGCTTGCTCCCCCTCAAAAGCTTGGGTTGCTTTGGTGTTGTCCCTATTGCCACAAGGATGGCGTTCTCAGGCGTTTAGTGTGTTGCGTCAATTCAAGCCATAGACTCTCTGGGAATTCCGGGCTAGAAAAAATTTGATTAAATTGCCAAGGCATTGGCAGCCTCACCATGCTGAAGCAAATTTCCACTCTTTTGGTGCCCGTTCCCTTGGTGAGGTTCGGGCAGTGCCTTGTCGCACCGCCTTTAATGAGACTACTTGTCAGCTCTCAGCACTCAGTCGTCAGCTTATTTTATTCAAAGCACCTCAAGTATTCTGCAGGTAGGGCATAAACACATCAAATAGCGTGGCCACAGGCCAATGGCTGAGAGCTGAGAACTGAGAGCTGAGAGCTGAGAGCTGAGAGCTGAATCCTGACCACTCCTTAAGTATTTGTACTTAAAGAATCCTGGTGTCTTGCTAGTTTCTAGAGCTTTTTGGATGGTTGCGACAGTTGAGCCTTTGAATCTAGCATACAACTTCTCCCGTCCCCCCTCTGTGTACTGATCAAACCATTGTTAGACTGATCAGTTTCAGGATCTATGAACTTGCTCTCTGACGGTGGGGGAGGTAGGATCTCGGGTTTACGTAAGAATTCTTAACAAAATTTTTCATTAAATCAGTTTACTCTAAAAATTTGGAAAGATATTCGCTTGTCTGTAAGTAGTAATACAAATAACGTCAACTTTAGGAACAAAAATAAAGAATGAGTACCAATTTAGCCACCAAGTTGCGTGAAGGCACAAAAACATCCCATACCATGGCAGAGAATGTGGGTTTTGTCAAGTGCTTTTTGAAAGGAACCGTTGAAAAAACCTCCTACCGGAAATTAGTCTCCAACCTTTACTTCGTCTATTCCGCGATGGAAGAGGAGATGGAGCGCCATCGGGAACACCCCATTCTTTCAAAAATCTACTTCCAAGAGCTCAATCGGAAAAAGAGCCTAGAGCAAGACCTATGCTATTACTACGGTTCTAACTGGCAAGACAAAGTAGTCCCTTCAGTGGCGGCTAAAGAGTATGTGCAAAGAATTAAAGATATGTCTGAGAAGGAACCAGAACTATTGGTTGCTCACTCCTACACCCGCTATCTAGGGGACTTATCTGGCGGACAAATTCTCAAAAAGATTGCCCAGCGCGGGATGAACTTATCAGATGGGCAAGGTACTGCTTTTTATGAATTCAAGCAAATCCCTGATGAGAAGGGATTCAAGACTAAGTATCGGCAAGCCATGGATGAGCTACCCATTGATAATGCCACAGCGGATCGGATTGTGGAAGAAGCTAATGCTGCCTTTGGCATGAATATGAAGATGTTCCAGGAACTGGAGGGTAACCTGATTAAAGCCATTGGTATCATGCTATACAACACCCTTACCCGTCGTCGCGTTCGTGGCAGCACAGAACTAGCTACAGCTGAGTAAGCTTATTGCACAAACTGCGATTAGCACCAAAGATGGGTGGCGACTAATCACCTTAACTAGAAATCAAGGCGATTAGCTTTAGTATCCTGTAATTAGTTATTAGTAGTTAGTAGTTTGGAGGTAAGCATTCAGCCTATCGCTATCAGCGATTAGCTTATGTGCTAGGCTGGATGCTTACGTTTTGAGTACTAACTACTAATTGACAATCTAATGTTGCAAAATTGAAAAAATAATTAACATAAATACAGCGGTTTGCAATTCAGTTAGGTACAAAGTTCTAGGGCGTGTCATCAATTAAGCCAGATTACGGCAGCAGCCAGATAAATTGCTCCTAGAAAGTTCTTGGCTCGCTTATCGTAGCGCGTCGCGATCCCTCGATATTGCTTGAGTCGGGCAAAGAAATT
>NZ_JAAHHM010000220.1:0-7160 GCF_010692445.1 Moorena sp. SIO3E8
ACCAACTCATCCACGGGAGCAAGCTTAAAAGCTAGGATATCTAGGAGCCGTGTGAGGCGAAAGTTTCATGCACGGATTTGAAGGAGAGGTGCCCTAGGGTAATACCTAGGCATCGACTCTAACCTATTAATGACGCTGGTTGGTATCAATTTAGGAAATGGCTGGAATATTTTGGACAAAAGTTTGGCAGGCAAACAATAGCAGTAAATCCTGCTTATACTAGTCAAAATTGTTCTAGTTGTGGTGCAGTTGTCAAAAAGACATTGTCAACGCGAACCCATACCTGCAAGTGTGGTTGCCAGTTGGATTCGCCGAAGGCGACGCTACGCGAACGCGACCACAATGCAGCCATCAATATCCTAGAGCTTTGGGTACGGTGGGGCACACCGGAACCTGGATCATTGATCCGAACGCTTTAGGAGAGGACGCCTCTACTCTTTCTGATTCCGGTCTGAAAGAGCAAGCGACCTCGTTGATTAAAGAATCCCCGTTCTTATAGGACGGGGAGTGTCAATAGACCTTTTTAGAAAGTATATATTCTAACTACTACTAGACTTTGAAAAGTCAGCAAAAAGAGGAAAATGTCACACAAAAACTGAGGCAATAAAAGGGGCGCGCCCGTTCGCGCCCCGCGTCGGGCTTTGCCTAAAGGCGCGCACCAAAGCGCGAATTAAATTCTTAATCGGTCAAGGGCACAAAGAGCGGAAAGCGCACCTAAGAGTAAGCATTCAGCAGTCAGCGGTCAGCCGTGAGCTAATCGCTGATAGCTGATAGCTGATAGCTGATAGCTGATAGCTTACACCTAAGAAACAAAAACTGAGACAATCTAGTCTGAGCTGCCCATTAGCCGGAAAATATAGCGTTTGTATTTGAGATGTAAACCTGTATGGTCTTTTTTTTACTGTCCAATAAAACTGAGGATCTCTTGGCTCTTGCCTTTTTCGGCAATTCGTGTGTTTACCCAGATACAAATGCTATATAAACCATGCGGTATCAATCTCTTAGTAGGTTTACTCTACTACCGGTAGGTTGACTTAAGGGACTTGGAGGTTTTGCGTTCCAGTAGCGGCTCAATGCTCGCCCATCGCTTAGCTAGTCGTTAGGACCATCCCATTCTATAGGCTTTCTTTCTGTCTGCTTTTTTCTGTGCCCTGCCCTGATCAAGTGCCAGTGGCGCCCGGTTCTGTTTGTGAAACCTGTGTCCGCACCGCTGTTTTCCCTGTGCTTTCCCCCAAGACATCGCTGCATCCGTAAAGCGATGCTTGATTGATATGGATGTTGGGGAGTGCTAAATTTGTGACTAATTACCAGACGACTAATAATTATACATCTTATTTCATCAAGAAAAAACATAGATAGACAGTTTTAGCTCAGGTCCTAATAACTTTTAAGTTAATAATTTTTAAGTTATATTAAGAAATAACCTTTAAAATCATATTTTTTTAACAAAATTACTCAGCACTACCAGTAACAGGGGAATAACCATGACCCGAAACACTTTAGATGAACGGAGATCTCAGCTAAATGGCTCTGGCACTATCACTCAGCCAGATCACCAACAGATATCTCAGCTGAATGGCTCTAGCACTATCACTCAGCCAGATCAACAACCATTACACCAAGCTAATCACCAACAGGAGGATTCAGCCTCATCATTACCCAGCTCCGGGACTAGTGAATCCCAAAACTCCTTGACATCAGGAGCAGGTAGTTTAGTGATGGCCATGAGTATGGGAATTATGCTGACCTTCCTAGGAATGCGATTGATCGGGACAGCTCCAAAGGTTCAAAAAACCGATTCCCCTGCTGAAACTGCTGAAACCCCTGCGGCTGTAGCTTCTGCTGAAACCCCTGCGGCTGTCCCCTCTGCTGTACCTGCTCAAACTGTTACGGTGGCAGAGGTAAAAACCACCACAGTTAACCGTACTCTAGAAGCTATTGGTAGTGTTGCTGCTTTTGAGGAGATTAGGGTCAAGTCCCAAGCAACGGGTTTACAGATTAAACAGGTACTGGTTAGAGAAGGGGAATTTGTCAAGGCAGGACAAGTAATGGTCAGGCTAGATAATGCTGTGCTTCAGGCACAGTTAGCTCAAGCTCAGGCAGCAGTTGCCCAAGCTGAAGCCCGTTTAGCAGAACTCAAAGCAGGGACACGCTCAGAAGAAAAAGCCCAAGCTAGAGCTCGTCTCGACCAAGCCCAAGCTCGTCTAAGACAGGCTCAAGCTAGTATTCCTAGACAAATTGACCAAGCTAAAGCCCAAGTGGCATCTGCTGAAGCACAGTTGAGTCTTGCTAAACGTCGCTTCGAGAGCCAGAAAAAATTGATTGCCGAAGGAGCCATTTCCCAAGACCGCTATAATGAGGTGGAAAGTCAATATTTCAGTGCTCAAGCGAATTTATCTGAAGCCCAACAACGCCTTGAGCAAGCACGAAACACCAACTCCCCAGAAATTGCCCAGTTAGAAGCCGCTGTAGTAGAAGCGCAACAGCAGCTCCAGCAAAGATTAGCTGGTTCCCGTCCAGAAGTAATTGCTCAAGCCGAAGCTCAACTGGCTAGAGAAAAGGCACAAGTCCAGTTAGTGATGGCGCGACTGAACGATACCCAAGTGGTGGCACCAGTCAGTGGCAAAGTAGCCACTAGAAATGCCCGTGTCGGTGATATTACCTCTTCCTCAGAAACACTCTTTACCATTATCGAAAAGGGGCGTTTGGAACTGTTATTAAGGGTACCCGAAACCCAACTGTCCCAAATCCAGATTGGACAACCAGTAGAAATATCTTCTAAAGGAGATAGCAGCCTGAAGCTTTCTGGAACAGTACGAGAAATTGACCCGATAGTCGATCAGCAGTCTCGTCAAGCTCTGGTAAAAGTAGATTTACCCAATTCTGGGAGCTTGCTACCAGGGATGTTTTTACGAGGCTCCATCACCATCTCATCAACTACTGGTTTAACCATACCATCCAAAGCAGTATTGCCCCAACCCGACACTAGCGCCATCGTTTACCGACTCGAAGCAGATAACACCGTTAAAGCACAGCCAGTGGTCATGGGAGAACTGCTCCCTAGTGGGCAAGTGGAAATCAATAGTGGTTTATCCCCAAGCGATCGCATTGTACTCAAAGGTGCTGCTTTCCTCAAAGACGGCGATCGCGTCCAAGTTTTAGAAACTCAATAAAAGCCTTGAAAGTTAACAAGTTACAGATTCATTAAGGGTTGAAAGGAACGCAGGTTACAGGTTCGATGTTGATTAACCGTTGAAAGTGAGGCGGTTACAAGTGGCATCTTGAGCCAATAACCTTGGCCTATTGGCCACGCGATCGCGTTCAACCAACTAACCTTGGCCTATTGGCCACGCGATCGCGTTCAACCAACTAACCTTGGCCTATTGGCCACGCAATCGCGTTCAACCAACTAACCTTCAACCAAATAACCTTGGCCTTTCGGCCACGCTTCGCGAACAACCAACTAACCTTCAACCTTCAACCTTCAACCTTCAACCTTCAACCAATTAACCTTCAACCTTCAACCAATTAACCTTCAACCTTCAACCGATTAACCTTCAACTCTTTATCAGATGTCCTTTCACGTCTCCTCTTGGTCAATTAAAAATCCGGTTGCTACTCTGGTCATGTTTCTGGTTTTAGGAATAGTCGGTCTATTCTCCTTTAAGCAGTTGGGAATTGATCAGCTTCCTAATATTGATCTTCCAGCGGTGATGGTTACTGTTACCCAGCCAGGGGCAGGACCGGCAGAACTGGAATTCCAGGTAACCAAAAAAGTTGAAGATGCTGTTGCTAGCCTTGGAGACATTGACCAAATCCGCTCCACCGTTACTGATGGCAGATCCAGCACCGTTATCAATTTTGTCCTGGGAACTGATAGCAATCAGGCAACTAATGATGTACGCAATGCGGTAGCTCAAATTCGTCAAAGTTTGCCCCTAGATATTAACGAACCTATTGTCAAACGGTTAGAATTTGCCGGGGGTTCAGTGATGACCTATGCGGTAGCTTCTGACAAACGCTCAGTGGAGGAGTTGAGTGATCTAGTTGACCGGAAAATTAGCCGTGATCTAGTTAATGTACCGGGAGTTGCCCAAATTGATCGACTCGGAGGAGTTGACCGGGAAATTCGAGTTGACCTTGACCCCGCTAGATTACAAGCCTTTGGTATCACTGCTACCCAAGTTAATGACCAAATTCGGAGTTTTAATGTTAACTTACCCGGTGGTCGCGGTAACATCGGCGGCGCTGAACAGAATGTCCGGACTCTGGGAAGTGCTAAGACAGTCGAAGAGTTGAAAAACTACCGTATTGTACTCCCAGATGGCGCAAATGTTACCCTTTCCAGTTTGGGAGAGGTTACAGACGGCTTTGGTGATCTTAGGAAAGCCGCCTATCTCAATGGGGAGTCAGTGGTGGCCTTTTCTGTGCTGCGCAGCACTGGTAGCAGTTTAGTCTCGGTGGAAGAAGGGGTTCGCAAGGCTGTTGAACAACTAAAAACTACCCTGCCAGACGATATCGAACTGCGCTTGATCTTCACTCGTGCTGATTCCATCCGTGAGTCTTACCAAGCAACCATCGATTCCCTGGTTATCGGTTCACTACTCACCGTACTCACCGTGGGGATATTTCTGAGAAATTGGCGGGTAACTCTAATTACAGCAATAGCCCTACCTTTATCAATTATTCCCACCTTTTTGGTGATGAAAGCCCTAAACTATACCCTAAACAATCTGAGCCTACTGGGTTTAGCCCTAGCAGTGGGAAACTTGGTCGATGATGCCATTTGCATGATTGAAAATATCGACCAGCACTTGGATATGGGTAAGAAACCCTTTAAAGCAGCGTGGGATGGGGCGCGAGAAATCGGTTTAGCTGTAGTAGCGACCACAGCAACTATTGTTGCGGTATTTCTTCCTGTAGCCTTCATGGGGGGTATCCCTGGTCAATTCTTCCAACCCTTTGGAGTAACCGTTGCGGTATCTACTATGTTTTCCACCCTAGTAGCTACCACAATGACACCGATGCTGAGCGCTTATTTGCTCAAGCCAAAATCAAAAGCATTGAAGGTTGACCCGTTGTTCGCGAAGCGTGGCCAATTGGCCAAGGTTGACCCGTTGAAGGTTGACAAGTTGAAGGTTGACAAGTTGAAGGTTGACCCGTTGAAGGTTGACAAGTTGAAGGTTGACCCGTTGAAGGTTGACAAGTTGAAGGTTGAAAGTTGGCCCAATAAGCATCAACCCAATAACCTTCAACCCAATAACCTTCAACCCAATAAGCATCAACCCAATAACCTTCAACCCAATAACCTTCAACCCAATAACCTACCCTTCGGGAACGCCAAGGGCGAACAACCTGCAACCGAACAACCTGCAACCCATCAGAGGCGACCTATACAACCTTATCGAAGTCTATTAACCTGGGCGTTGAAGCACCGGATTACCACGATGTTGATAGCTGTAGCTTTTTTCATCGGTAGCTTGCAGCTTGTACAGTTTATTCCCAAGGGTTTGTTTAATGATGGGGATACTGGCATTAGTACGATATTGATTGATCTGCCACCGGGGTCTCAACTCAATGAAACCATAGACGTCATTCAACAAACCAATCGGTTGTTGCAGTCAAACCCAGCTGTGGAAAATGTTCTGGCCAGCGCTGGAGATGATGGTATAAATTCTGGTATTGTATACGCCAAACTCTTACCCAAAGAGGAACGGGAAATCTCTCAAAAAGAATTTGCTCAGCAAATGCGTCAGGCTTTTCAGAAAATAGCTGGCGCGAGGGTTAGTTTCCGTAGTCAAAGTCGTGGAGGCTCTAGCAAGGATTTATCAATTGTTCTCAAGAGTGAGAATGGTGAACTGCTTGCCCAAACCGCCCAAGCCCTAGAAAAACAGATGCGTCAAATTCCTGGTTTAGTGGAAGTTACCTCTAGTGAAAGTCTAGTTAAACCAGAAATTGTGATTGTACCTAACCCTGCCCGTGCTGCAGATTTAGGAGTGTCTGTTCAAGCGATCGCACGCACGGCCTCTTTAGCGTTAATTGGAGATCTTGAGTCAAATCTGGCTAAATTTGACCTACCTGACCGACAAATTCCAATTCGTGTCCAACTCGACCCAGCATCGAGGGATGACATCGAAACCCTCAAAAATCTGCGGGTTCCCAGTCGAAATGGTACTTTAGTACCGATCACTGCCGTAGCTGATATCCGTTTAGGGAGTGGACCTGCCCAGATTGACCGCTTTAATCGTGCTCGTCAGGTGTCTTTGGGAGGCAACTTGCAAGGGATTTCTCTAGGAGATGCGATCGCAAAAGTTAAATCCCTACCTGCCATGAATCCCCTACCCCCTGGAGTTTCCGAGGAACCCGCTGGGGATGCCAAGATTCAGCAAGACATATTCAGTCGGTTTGTGAGCGCCTTAGGGCTAGCAGTGCTCTCAATTTATGCCATTCTAGTACTGTTGTACAACAGTTTTCTCTATCCCTTTGGGATTTTGGTCGCTTTACCCCTATCCATCGGTGGTGCCTTAATGGGACTGTTGGTAGCCCAGAAGGAATTGGGACTGTATGCCCTAATTGGAATAGTATTACTCATGGGATTGGTGACCAAAAATGCCATTCTGTTGGTAGACTTTGCCTTAGCCAATCATAAAGAAGGGACATCCCAGTTTAAAGCCGTTATTCAAGCTGGAGTCAGTCGCTTGCGACCGATTTTGATGACCTCCGTCTCCACCGTTGCTGGGATGATTCCCATTGCCTTGGAATGGGGAGCAGCCGGTGAAGTTCGTAGTCCGATGGCTATTGCCGTGATTGGAGGATTTACCACTTCTACTCTGCTAACCTTGGTGGTGGTGCCAGTATTATTTACCTATGTCGATAACTTAGTTCGTTGGACAAGAAAGACCCTTTTTGGAAGTAAAACTCAAGATTACCAAGACCTGGTAGAGGTTGAGGTAGAGCCTGAGCAGTATTTGAGCAATGGTACTTCTGTTGCTGCTAGTAATGGCAAGTTCTAGTATCTCGACTAATGTCTAGGTCAGCTATCAGCTATCAGCTATCAGCTATCAGCTATCAGCTATCAGCTATCAGCTATCAGCTATCAGCTATCAGCTATCAGCTATCAGCTATCAGCTATCAGCTATCAGCTATCAGCTATCAGCTAT
>NZ_JAAHHM010000221.1:0-7134 GCF_010692445.1 Moorena sp. SIO3E8
TTGTCTGGGGTCTGGGGTGTCTATTGTGTTGCTCGTTGTTTTTGCTTTTAAGGTAGGGAATCGGGAATCGGGAATCGGGAATCGGGAATCGGAAATCGGGAATCGGGAATCGGGAAACGGGAATCGGGAATCGGGAATCGGGAATCGGGAATCGGGAATCGGGAATCGGGAATCGGGAATCGGGAATCGGGAATCGGGAATCGGGAATCGGGAATCGGAAAAAAATCCTCTAAGGGAGTGAAGTTTCCTCGACTGGACGTACAATTATTGGTGTATCACTTTGCTCTGGCTTAAAGATTGCCTCAAGAGCCTCTTTTAGATTTTGAGCCATAATAATTTGGTTTTGATAAACCACAATAACTCGCACTAATGTTGGGAGACTATTTTGCTCAGCTTCTATATACAATGGCTCAACATACAGTAGGGATTGCTCGATGGGAATAACCAAAAGATTCCCCTGAACTGCTCTTGACCCTTTTTGATTCCATAAGGAAATTTGTTGAGAGATAACTGGATCTTGATTAATCAGAGCTTCAATTTGCTCTGGTCCATAAATTAGTTGTTGCTTGGGAAACTGATAAAGTAATAACTTGCCATATTGATCCCCATCAGAGCGACCAGCTAACCAACCAATTAAATTATTACGACCTGTAGGTGTATAGGGGTGGAGCAAGATAAATTCTTCTGATGTCTCCTTTTGCAGTTTCATGATAATGTAGTAAGGCTCTACTGGTTGAGATTTACCAGCATAAATTTCCTGGGGAATCCGCCACAAATCCTCTTGGTTGTAAAAGACCTGGGGGTCAGTCATGTGATATGATAACAAGCGCTCAGATTGGATGTTAAATAGATCAATGGGGTAGCGCAGATGAGTCCGCAAGCTGTTGGGCATCTCATCCAGTGACTTGAAGAAATTTGGGAAAATCTTACTCCAGGTTTGAATAATCGGGTCTTCTGGGTCAGCTATGTAGAAACTAACATCGCCATTGTAGGCATCAATAACGACTTTTACGGAGTTACGGATGTAGTTAAACTGGTTGTCACCTGGGTCGGCATAGGGGTAGCGATCGCTTGTGGTGTAGCCATCCACAATCCAGTAGAGATAATTTTCATTGACCCCTGATTCGCTTTCAGAAGTATCAGCAATTACCAGGTAGGGGTCAGCGTCATAGCGTAAAAAGGGAGCGATCGCTTGAATCCGTTGGCGAATATTACGGCGGAACAGTAACTTTGTTTCGGGTGTGAAATTCCCAGTCAGTAGCATCTGCCAGTCTTTGAGATACTGGGCAAACACTAACCGCCGCCAAAAGGAGTTTAGGCTAACACCATCAGTCCCATCGTAGGTGTTGTAAACGTTGTCGTCTCCACTGGGATAGTCTAATTCCTGAGTTTTGGTGGAGGTCATGATATAGTTATTGGTCAGTTCTCCGTAGTAAATTCGGGGTTGACCAATGGGGATACTATCACGAATCTCTGCAGAGGATGTATATAAGCTTCCTTTGAGCGCTTCACCTCCACCAGAACCGATGTCTTTAATAAAGTAATATGGCAATCCTCCTTCTCCTACCTGATTCACGGCAGAGAGGGTAAAGCCATAGCCATGGGTATAGACTAAGTGTTTGTTAACCCAGGTTTGTGCTTGTTTGGGCACAGCATCATAGTCTAATTCCCTTGCAGCAATCAGTACTTGTTGTTTTTGAGTTTGTGAAGGTTTTATCAGGGTTAAAGGTTGAAGGTTATTGGGTTGAAGGTTATTGGGTTGAAGGTTATTGGGTTGAAGGTTATTGGGTTGAAGGTTATTGGGTTGAAGGTTATTGGGTTGAAGGTTATTGGGTTGAAGGTTATTGGGTTGAAGGGGGTTTTTTGAACTTTCAACATTCAACTTGCTAACATTCAACCAGTCCAGATTCAACCAGTTAATATTCAACCAGGCAAGATTCAACTTGCTAACATTCAACTTGCTAACATTCAACTTGTCATCAACATTCAACTTGCTAACATTCAACTTGTCATCAACATTCAACTTGCTAACATTCAACTTGTCATCAACATTCAACTTGCTAACATTCAAGCCAGCCTTTAACTGGTTTGGATTAACTTTAATGGTGTAGCGATCAACATTGGCGTCGGGAAATTTGTAGTAAAGTCTCAGTTGTTGCAGCTGACGATTACTTTGTAATAAGGGGCGGGTATCCCACAGGGGAATGTTGTCGATGGTTAGGTGATTTTTTTCTAGATCGGTGCTGGTCAGATTACCTTGGGGGTTAAAGGTTTCAACTTCAATACTATCCAGCTCAAAAGCTGCTCTGGTTAGGGCAATAGTCCGAGCAATATAGGGTCGTTCTAAGGCTAACTCGTTGGGTTCGACTTTAAACCGTTGCACTGCTGCGGGTAAGATTACCCCAGCAATCCCCCATATACCTAGGTATAAGCCGAGTATCCACAATGCTACTGGTATTTTGGTGGGCAGGCGGCGTATCCAGACAATTGACCTCAAGAGTAACAACAGTGCGATCGCAAAGGCCAGAATGCTCAATCCTGTATTAAAGGGCAACTTGACTGAGACATTGGTGTAACCGGCACCGTAAGCCACACCACGGGTTGAATAGAGTAAATTGTACCGGGAAAGCCAATAGTGGAAGGCTGTGATTGCGGACACAGCAGACCCAAGGCCATACAGGTGCCGTAGTTGGTTTTGGGAAAATCCCGGAAATTTACCATCTGAAAGACTATTACCCGAGGTTAAGTAAATTAGCCATACTGCAACTAGACCAAAGAGAAATAATCCCCCTAGCCAAAAATCCAATAGTTGCCATAGGGGTACACCAAATACATAGAAGCCGATATCCTGTCTAAATAGTGGCTCGGTAGTGTTAAAGGCAGTGGGATAGAGATACTCTAAAATTCTGCCCCATTGTTCTGAGATCACCATCGCCCAGGAAAAACTTAGTGCTAGGGCGATCGCTCTTAACCACAACTGAGTATTCACCATTAGCCCTAGCATCACTGCGGAGATCATCCCCAGCTGCCAAACTAGATAGCTTTTGGATTCCGATAAAAATAGCTTTCCAAGAGATACCCAACCCAAGGGTGATGGTAAGGGGGGTGTTGCTTCACTCAGAAAGGTGGCTGACAAGGTTTTCCGATGGAAATCCCAAACGAAAAAGGCGGTTTTTCCGTAGTACAACAGCACCACCCCAACTAATAAACTGAGTGCTAGGGCAAAGGGCAAAAGCGATCGCAATCTGAAGGCTGGGCGTTTTCTAGAAAATTTTCTATCCGCTCTCACTCCCGATTTCACGATTGGGGAGGGTGAGTTTAACTGTGTTTGGTTAAGGGTTAAAGATGAAGAGTCAAGAGTTTTAAACCCTTTTAGCCAGGTAATCTCGAGGTCTGCTAAATTTTTCGGATGCTTGAATTGGTTGGCTAAGGATAAATTCGTCACCAAAAACCCCAATGATAGGATAAATACAATTACCCACAAACTCAGCTGGGTCTGCAAACGCAGCACGAAAGCGGATAGATAATCCACTTCCGTGAACCATAAAATTTCTGCTACCAGGTGAGATAGCAAATTCCAAGCTATCCATATACCTAGTAGCCCAGTAACCCAGCGCGAGAGTTTGGTCATTGGTCTTTAGTTTTGAGTCATTACCAGGATAGCGTGGTTCCTGAAAGACTCAAGGCTTTTGGACTTTCTCACGAACCACTTGCTAAATTGCTTGCTTGCCATTATCCAAATTAAACAGCATTTGTAACGATTCCATGGCCAGGCGTCGGGTTTCAATATCTTGCTGTGCTCGTAATTGCACCATGGGGTCATGAAGGATTTTGTTAACAATCCCTCTGGTTAGGGCTTCGATCACTTCTTGATGTTTTTCGGCAAATTCTGACCCGAGACGGGATAGAGCTTTCTCTAGCTCTTGCTCACGGATTGTTTCGACCTTGCTGCGCAAGCTGCTAATGGTAGAAACGGTTTCTAGGGAACGCCACCAGATGTCAAAGGCTTCTACTTCTTCGTATAAGAGTTCTTCTGCTTCCATGGCCATCTTACGACGGCTTTCTTGATTCTGTGCTACCACTGCTTTTAAGTCATCCACATTGAAGGAGTGGACAGTCTCTAGCTCATCAACATCCGCTGCCACATTACGAGGCACAGAAATATCAATTAGCATTAATGATTGGCTAGTCTGCAACACTCCTTCTAAATTCGACCGAGTCAGCAGTGGTTCGGTGGCACCGGTGCTAGTAAATACGATATCTGACTGAGCAACCACTGTCATCATATCTGACAACGAATCCAGTTTTAGATCCGCTTTGGGAAACGCTTTTGCTAACTCTTCAGCCCGTTTAGTGGAACGATTCAGAATTGAGATATCTACGGCACCTTTGGCCAGTAGATGTTTAACCAGTAAGCGAGACATCTTACCAGCACCAATAATTGCTATTTTATAGGGGGTCAAAGAGGTGCCATAAAGGGTCTCTACCTTCTGCTGAGCTAACTCTACTGCGGCTGAGCTAATGGATACTGCCCCTGTTCCAATACTGGTTTCGGTGCGAACTCGCTTACCGGCAGTAATTGCCTGTTTAAACAGTTTATTAAGTAGACGTCCAATTCCCTTGTGTTGCTGACCAAGTTTGTGGGTGGTTTTGACCTGAGCTAGAATTTGCCCTTCTCCTAACACTAGGCTATCTAGACCTCCAGCAACCCGCATTAAGTGCATGACTGCATCTTGATACAACAGAATAAATAGGTGGGGGCGCAATTTTGCTAGAGGAATGCCAGCTTTTTCTGTCAGAAACTGGCACAATTCTCGAATTCCTGCATCAGTTTCTGTGGTGACTATATAAACTTCTAACCGATTACAAGTACTCAGTATCGCTACCTCTTCTATATGAGGATAGCTACATAAGTGGGGCATCACAGTTTCTAACTGGGCTTCTGGAATGCTCAGTTTTTCTCTGACTTCAACCGGTGCTGTCTTGTGGCTCAGACCTACTACGGCAATATTCATGTTTTTGATGGGAATGTTTTGATAGGAGTAGGGAATAGGGAATAGGGAATAGGGAACAGGGAAAAAATATTGTGTACTTTATTAGTTTGAAAACCGTTATATTAGTAATTCTTTATCGGTTTCGCGGTACAAATGTTTTCTACAAATGTTTACTACAAATCCTTCCTAAGACGAACTTGAAGGAAGGGTTAAACTAGGTTTTAAACCTTCCTTCAAGCTTGAACTACTGTTGCGGTTAGGGCGTGTTTTCCAAGTTTTCCGCAAGATTATGATCCCCCCCAGCCCCCCTTAAAAAAGGGGGGAGCCATACTCGCTCGTCCCCCTTTTTTAAGGGGGATAATGGGGGATCTCCGAGGCAAGAAGACACGCCCTAGGCGCTACAGGGGTAAGGATTCGGCTGATAGCTGATAGCTGATAGCTGATAGCTTACCTACAAGGTTACAACCCTCTTCCTAAGAGTTAGCTCAATTGGATATACTTGGGCTGTTCAAACATATGAACGGTGTCCACAAACCGAGCGGTCTTGGACTGACTGGAAATAACTAGGCTTTGAGTCCGTGCTCCACCTTGGAAGAACCGAACCCCTTCCATCAGGGTTCCTGGGGTGATACCGCAAGCAGCAAACAGTACGGTTTCGCCAGAGGCTAGTTCCTCAGCATTGTAAACCTTATCGGGGTCGGTAATCTTCATTTCTGCGAGCCGTTCTAGGTTGCTTTCTTTGCTCTCCCCAATCAGACCAGTTTTCACGATGGCGGGATCGTAGATCAGCTGACCTTGGAAGTGTCCCCCTAAGGCACGCATTGCTGCTGCTGAGATTACCCCTTCTGGCGCAGCACCGATTCCCATCAAGGCATGGATATTGGTACCAGCAAAGGCACAGGAGATGGCGGCGGAAACGTCACCGTCACTAATCAGTCGCACCCGAGCACCAGCTCCCCGGATTTCGTTGATCAAGTCCTTGTGACGGGAACGGTCCATCACCACCACTACCAGTTCATCAATGGAGCGCTCTAGACAATCGGAGAGGATTTTAAGATTTTCCGTTGCGGACTTGTTGATATCTACATGATTCTTGGCTTGGGGTGGTGCTGCCAGCTTTTTCATGTAGAAGTCAGGAGCAGCAAATAGACCACCCTTCTCAGAAATAGCTAGCACTGCCATGGAACCGTTTTGCCCATAGGCAACTAGGTTGGTTCCTTCACAGGGGTCAACCGCAATATCAATTTCTACCAGCTCATCTGGGTTACAGAAGTTGGCAGCATCCTCTTGGGTACAAATCCCAACTTCTTCACCAATGTAGAGCATGGGAGCATCATCCCGCTCCCCTTCTCCAATTACAATGCGACCCCGCATATAGATCTTGTTCATCCGCTCCCGCATGGCTTCTACAGCCACTTGGTCAGCAGTGTTTTTCTCTCCTTTACCCATCCATTTGGCGGATGCGATCGCAGCTTTCTCTACGACTTCTATAATTTCTAAACCTAGTGTATTTTCCAAAGCGCCCGTTCTCCCAAAAGCTTGATGAGCTTAATTTCTTAATTATTTGTTTACAGTCTTTAAGTCTATCAGAGCGTGGTATTTCGTAGAAGGGAACAGGGAATCGGGAATCGGGAATCGGGAATCGGGAATCGGGAATCGGGAATCGGGAATCGGGACTGAAATCCTTGTTTACTCTAGGGTTTAGCTTTGTTGAGGCTGGGCAGGGGGCTGTGTGGAAACGGTTGCGATCGCATCACCCTAGGGAATCGGGAATCGGGAATCGGGAATCGGGAACAGTGAGTGAAACCCTTTTCCCTCGTTAGTTTCAAATTCCCCCCTTATTAAGGGGGGTTAGGGGGGATCACCCACACTGCCTATTTCTTGTTTGCCCCCTAAATCCCCCAATTCTGGGGGACTTTGATATCATTACTACCCATTTTGGGGTTATGGCGTGTCTTCAAACTCGAATATCCCCCTAAATCCCCCTTAAAAAAGGGGGACTTTGAGTATAGCTCCCCCCTTATTAAGGGGGGTTAGGGGGGATCACCCACACTGCCTATTTCTTGTTTGCCCCCTAAATCCCCCAATTCTGGGGGACTTTGATATCATTACTACCCATTTTGGGGTTATGGCGTGTCTT
>NZ_JAAHHM010000222.1:0-7086 GCF_010692445.1 Moorena sp. SIO3E8
GGAGACATAGCAGTTTTTACATTGGTTTATATGGTCAAACCTGGGTAAAGTTTAAGGATTGTTGTCTAGAATTAGTAACCGAATTAATGAGACTCAATCCTAATAAACGAAAGTATTATCAACGAGGTATAAGGGCTAGGTTGCTTATAGAATCTGCATTTTAGCTTATTTCGTCGCCCCCTCAGTCCTAAAGCACAACCTTGGCGTTGGCCAGTGTCAGAATCATTTGAAGAAACTGCACCACCTATAGAGGAAGCACCATCTGTAAACCGTTGGATAAAATTAGCCTTAGCCACTGTTGCGATCCTTAGCATTTATGGAATTTATAAAATTGCCACAGAGCCTAACCCACTAGGAGACAAGATTAGTTATGGAGAGGAAATACTGGATACAACCTCTGCACCATACTTCAAGCAACGGAGTGTGAAGTTACTAGCCAAGTGTCAGGAGCCATTCAGAAATTATTTAGGAATTTGGCATCAAGAAACCAGGGAAAAAGTTCGGAATTGCTTTTGGACAAAAGCTCACTATAAAACAGCTGTTAAGTTACTTAAACAATCCTGGCAACAGAATGGAGCGGATCCGGAAACATTAATTTACTTGAATAATGCGCTACTGGAAGCTGAAGGAAAAAAATATTATACAATAGCTGTTACAATTCCCATGATTGACACCCCAACTCAATCAGTAAAAGATGCCAATGGTGCTAAAGAAATTCTGCGAGGAATTGCCCAAGCTCAAACTGAAGTTAATTTGGGACTCTTTGAAGTCGATAACGAACTGATTCAGCGATTTCCAGGTAAAGATTTCCTGATCGCGAAGCGTGGCCAACGGCCTTACCCTAAAGGGATTAATAATAGGATTGGACTCAGAGTCGTAATTGCTGATGATGCCAATCGTGAAGAGGAGGCGAAAGCAAGAGCAAGCTTATTGGTGAAGCAATCGAGTATTCTAGGAGTCATCGGTCACTGGACTAGTGAAACAACTCTTGCCGCTGTAGATACTTATCAAAATGGGAAGCTGGTATTGATTGCTCCCTATGCCATGACAACAGAACTCACAACTAACCCTAGAAATTTTTTATTTCGGACTGTACCTACTACTGAAGACGAAACTGATAGTTTAGTTGAGCACCTACTTAAGATAGGTCAACGCCAAGCGGCAGTTTTTTACACTCCTCAAAGCCCATTTAGTAGCTATGGATGGCAGAAATTCAAACAAAAATTTTACGCCAAGGGAGGAAGGATCATACAAGTCCGAGAGGATGATTTATCCAAAAGTAACTTCAACGCCAACAAAGCCCTAGAGGAAGTAAGGAAATATGGGGAAACCCCCTTGGTGTTACTTCCAGATGGTCAAGTCACTGATGCTTTGGAGAATTCCATTGAGTTAATCAAAGCTAATAACGGTCGTAATTTGATAGTAGGGGGATGGAATCTCTATAGTCCCCAGACTCTAAGCATCGGAGATTTAAAGCCATTGGAGAAAGTAGTTTTATTTGTTCCCTGGCATCCCCGAAGCAGTCCTAACCAAAAATTTACTGAAGACACTAGGAAATTGTGGCATGGACCAGTAAATCCGACCACAGCTACCACCTATGATGCCACTCGTACCTTAATTCAGGCGTTAGAAATGTCAAAGAAACCGACACGTAAGGGTATCCAGAAAACATTAGCAAGTCCTGGTTTTAGTGCCGATGGCGCAACAGGAACCATTGAGTTTACATCCAACGGTGATCGCAAGAATCCTCCTGGAGAATTAGTTCATATCGTGCCTTGTTCCAAGAGCTTCTTTGGTTTAGCCTTTGTGCCCCTTGAGTATTCTTCTTGTGATTGAAAGTATTAAGATATTAGCTATCAGCATTCAGCATTCAGCATTCAGCGATCAGCCAAAGGCTGACAGAATTCTTAATTCTTAATTCACCATTCTTAATTCAATCTTTCCAAAACACTATTTAATAACTGCAGCTGATAAACCTGGCTGCTGACATCCTGTGGTTCTTGATTTCTTGGCAAACTGATCACTTTCTCTGCCTTGGTTTGATACTGACGCACCATCGAAAAAGCTTCTTTACTGAAACAAGTCAGATAATCCTGAGCTGCATTACTTAAGGCTTGGGCTACTTGATGGTCATAAGAATCAGCGGATGAATTTGACTTATCTTTCTTTGCCCCTTTACTGAGGATATAGCTAGCTCCTCCAGCCATAGCTGCGCCCACTTTACCTTTTAAAGCCAAACGGATTCCAGTAGAAAGAGCAATTGGGATAACTTTCTTTAACTCCTCGGAAGAGTCGGGAGGCTCAGGTATAATAACTTGGGGAGTATCGGGAACGGAAATGATTAGCTTACCAGGGGACTGATGCTCAAAAAACTCACAAGCTTTATCAACCCATTCCTGGATTGCTTGTTGATATTCATCAATGTCTTGTTGGAATTGTGCTTGCCAAGGGTTAAATTCCCCTTGCTGAAGTGCTGTCACCAGTTTCGATTGATAGCGTTCTAACAGTTTGGGCAAATAGAGCCAACTCTCGAAATCAGAAACAGCGGCTTGGAATCCTTGTTTAATCAATTTCTGAGCTTTTTGTTGTAGCTCAAGTTTAGCCTGATGCTTCTGTTGGACAGTTTCTAATTCTGAGTTGATGACTTGGATTTTAGACTGTAGTGCTGCTTTAACTTGAGTTGCGATCGCATCCACACGATCCAGCCGAACCGTTGTCTTTTCCCGTTGAGCAGCTACCATACTTTGCAGTGCTGATTCAAACATCGCCAATCCAGTCGTATGTGCTTGCTCAGATAATCCTTTTAGTCTAGCTCTTAAAGCAGGTAGAGCATCAACGCGATACAAATTACTAAGGGTATTCGGTAATTCCGACCGAAAACTTTCCGCTACAAACCGTAGCCTAGTCTGGACTTCTTTTTGCTGATTAGGTTCCAATAAATTCAGGAAATTGACTACAAAAACAACAGTCTTGATTCCTCTATCTATTAACCAATCTCTCAGGTTTTCCCGCTCACCCAAAGTCATCAGCTGGCGACCATCCAGTACTTGAACTACTAAATCTGCCGTTAGCAGTTGGTCGCGCACTAATTTATCCTGAGCTTCCCGGTCATTTGTTCCTGGTAAATCCAGAAATTCTACACCAGTTTTTAGGAAGGGATGGGGACAGTAAACGTCTACCGAAGCGACATCAGAGCGCATACACCGTTGCTCATCTAAGATAGCATAGCGCTTCAAGACCTCTGTGCTATTTTCACTAATTTCTGTGCCATCAGTCAGGGTAATTCGAGTATGCAATTCTTCTCCATATCGGATATGAATTGCAGCCCCTGTAGTGGGAATTAGACCAATGGGCAGAGTGCGCTTTCCTAGCAAAGCATTGAGCAAGGTGGATTTGCCATAATTAAACGGACCAAAGACAGCAATCCTAAATGTGGGATTTTCTAAATGGTCGCACAGGGCAATCACATCCTTTCGCAAGGGTGAGTCTTGCTCCAAATCAAGCAGACCGATAGCAGACCTAAGAGAATTAACAACAGACTGATAGATTTGCTGATCTTCCATGACAAGTTGTGTTAAGTAATTGGTCTGTGGTTCTACTCCTCGACTTGAACCCAGCACTAAGCACGGTAGCAAATACAGTATAGCCAAAAAAAATAAGAGAGCCGTTCGTTTGACTCTCTTGATCATCAGGGTGCATCTACTGATCTAAGTATAGCCAGATAAATGTGGGGTGCAACCCCTCACCCCTTTAACCAAGCAAAATGTTACAAAACTTAATAGTGTGCATCGGCTTAATGATTGGGATGAAGGTTACGCACCGCTTCAAACCTATCACTTCAAATATGTAAAGAACTATTAAGACATCTCAAAAAAAATAAGAGAGCCGTTGGTGTGACTCTCTCGATCATCAGGGTGCATCTACTAATCTAAGTATAGCCAGATAAATGTGGGGTGCAACCCCTCACCCCTTTAACCAAGCAAAATGTTACAAAACTTAATAGTGTGCATCGGCTTAATGATTCCGATCAAGCTTACCAACTCATGCAGCAACCACCATTTGACTTGAAACCCCTCACTTCAAACACCATTAGAATTTTTCAGCAATCTCAAAAAAAAATAGAGAGCCGTTGGTGTGACTCTCTCGATCATCAGGGTGCATCTACTGATCTAAGTATAGCCAGATAAATGTGGGGTGCAACCCCTCACCCCTCTAAGCAAGCAAAATGTTAAAAAACTTAATAGTTTGGTGAGGCTTAATGATTGGGATGAAGGGTACGCACTGCTTCAAACCTATTCAAATAAGTAAATAACTCTTAAGACATCTCAAAAAAAATAAGAGAGCCGTTGGTGTGACTCTCTCGATCATCAGGGTGCATCTACTGATCTAAGTATAGCCAGATAAATGTGGGGTGCAACCCCTCACCCATTTAAGCCAGTAAAATGTTACAAAACTTAATAGTGTGCATCGGCTTAATGATTCTGATCAAGCGTACGCACTCCCAAAGCAACCACCAGTTGACTTGAAACCCTTGACTTCAAACACCATTAGAATTTTTCAGCAATCTCAAAAAAAATAGAGAGCCGTTGGTGTGACTCTCTCGATCATCAGGGTGCATCTACTGATCTAAGTATAGCCAGATAAATGTGGGGTGCAACCCCTCACCCCTCTAAGCCAGCAAAATGTTACAAAACTTAAGAGTGTGCATCGGCTTAATGATTCCGATCAAGCCTACCCATTCATGCAGTAACCACCAGTTCCCTTCAAACCGCTGACTTCAAGCACCATTAGAACTGTTAAGCCCTCTCAAAAAAAAATAGAGAGCCGTGCTTGTGACTCTCTTGATCATCAGGGTGTATCTACTTAATCTCAGTATAACAAAATAAATGTGGGGTGCAACCCCTCACCTAGCCAGGCCAGTAAAATGTTATAATTATCGATAGTTTTGCGGTAGAATCCCTAGGCCAAAATCATCATGCCACTAGGAGGTAAGTCAATCCTGACGGTTGCCCTACCCTCGTCATGTTGAACGATTACAGTTTGATTCTGGGGTGGATTGCGTAATTGAGAGTTACTCCAGTAACTGTTGTAGAGCAGAGTAAGGGTTGACCCATGGGGGTGTAGTGAGGCATCAATGGTGACGTATGCACCACGGTTTTCAGTGCCATGGGTGTTTAAGGCAACCAGAATTTCTTGATTGTAGAGAATCCTTGACCAAGCAATTAATTCTCCAGCATCAGGAATAGCAAAAGGTTTGCCGAGATAGGAGGTTTCTCGGAGGTATTGACGACCCCCACGTAGGGTTTTACCAATCAGATCTGGTTGACCAATCAGATCTGGTCGATTCCGGAGGTTTGCGATCGCAGAAATTCTGAGATAGGTGGGATGGTCTGGGTCAAAGAAGTGACAGCCACTGGTTTCAAATGCCCCAAAGCTACCCCCAAACATCGATTCACGAATATAGCGATCGCTATTGGAAATGTTGCCATACTCATTGATTGGTTCAACACTAGGGTCATGGCGGTTTTCTGTGCCATCAAATGCTTGTTCAGTACCGTAATAGATACAGGGTATACCCAACGTGGTCAGTTGCACCCCTACCGCATGGGCTATTTGCTGGTATTTACTGGGAATAGAGTTATTAGCAGCAAACCGATGCTTGCGATCGCGTCCAACCATATCATGGTCATCTAAGATCGAAACATGATACCGTCCCGTTTCCCGGTGACTACCAAGGATATTATGATCCTCAAATTGACCAAAAAACTCCCTTGGCGGTGTTAATCCTTTTACCATCTGTGCTAATCGCTTTGTGGGTTCCCCAATATCAAGCACAGCATCCAAATTGCGACCAAATACTTCCAGGTAGTTGCGGGACATATGAGCCCCATCGGTTACTTCTCCCAACAGTAGGATGTTATCCTTACCAATCGATTCCGCATATTCCCGGATAGCACCACAAAAACTACGGGAAACTTCCCAAGGAATATGCTTAACGGTATCAATGCGAAATCCATCGCAGTCACTTAGGGCAATCCAGTATTGATAGACTTTAATAATCCCTGCTAAGACTTCCGGTTTAGCCAAATTAATGTCTTTTAAATCAAAGAAATCTCCTCGGCGAAATTCTAGATCTGGATGCAGTTTGTCTTCCCAAGGGTCTGCACCCCATTCGTTAATATGACCAGCACGAGTGTACCAATCCATGTTTTGAAATTCTTGAGGCCATACCCCATCAATTTCTGTAGTGATTTGGGGAATTGCAATACCCGTGCCAGAACGCCAACTATGAAATGGATAAGGTGGTTCAAAACGGTAGGGAAGGGTAGCCTGAGGATTATCATTCTCGTTTTTGTAGAAAAAGTTATTCCCACTGTGGTTATAAATGATGTCTAAGATCACATACATTTCCCGCTCATGGGCAGCATCTACTAAATCCCGTAAATCCTGACGGCTGCCAAATCGGGGGTCAACCTCTAGGAAATTTTGAATCCCGTAGCCGTGATAGGTGTCTAGTTCAATCCGTTGTCGCCAAACTGGACCAATCCAAAGGGTAGTGACACCTAATTGTTTCAAGTAGTCCAATTTACTTTCGATTCCCTTGAGGGTACCCCCTTGAAACCGTTTTCCCTGGCTCATCCAGTCACCTTTATTTTTGGCTTTAAATTGGTTTGGATTACTACGGTCAAACTGTTTCCGCTCTAGTTCTAACCCATCACTGAATCGGTCAGGTAGCAGAAAGTATAGAATCTGGTCTCGCCAAGTAATGGGACTGGGATAAACATTGCCCCTCGGTTGCAGGTTGGCCTCAGCAAGGGTTTGGGGAGAGCATGGTTCAACTGGAGTAGACACGATGGAAACCTTTGGTGAATCGATGTTCGTTTCTTTAACGGTATACACCAGTAGATAATTATATTCCGCAAAAGATTAGGGGGAGTCGGGAATCGGGAGTCGAGAGTCTTTCAAGGGTATGTTTTTAAGATTCATCCAGGGGCAGGAGAAAAATCGGGAATAAATCTACCTGTAGGTAAAGGCATGCCCTTAATCGCAGATGCCAAAATTCTTAAAAATCCTCGTCTGAAACAA
>NZ_JAAHHM010000223.1:0-7065 GCF_010692445.1 Moorena sp. SIO3E8
ATGAAAACCCTATATAAGGTACCTAATGACAAAGGACTTCAGACACGAGGAGCCGTATGTGGTGAAAGTCACAAGTACGGTTTTGAAGACGAGTTGGAGAGGGCGACCTCCCAGCTTAGTTTAACGGCAAGTTACCTTTTTAAAGGTATTTAGGTAGTTTGGGTGTTTAGATAAGTGTTTGTGCAGTTTTATTCTTTTGAATGAACCGATGGGATAAATCCCGTCTGTTGTTTTAATGCCTTAGCTAAAGGGATAGGGCAAGCAAGGGGCTCGATACTTTCTCGATAATTTGTAAAATAAACATTAATTATATTAAGAAGTGTAAGAGTTTTCTATGGCTGACCAGTTAATTCGCGCCACAGCAGCTTCAGGGGGTATTCGCGCAGTTGGTGTGATTACTACACGCCTGACCGAAGAAGCTAGACAACGTCACCAACTATCCTATGTGGCAACGGCTGCCCTAGGTCGTACCATGTCTTCAGGTCTTCTGCTGGCTTCTAGTATGAAACGAGCCGAGTCGAGGGTCAATATTCGGATTAACGGCAATGGTCCACTGGGTGGAATTATGGTGGATGCAGGATTAGATGGTAAAGTTCGAGGTTATGTAGACAACCCAGAGGTGGAACTGCCACCAAATAAGCAGGGCAAATTAGATGTGGGTGGTGCTGTTGGTAGGGATGGTTTCCTATACGTGGTTCGGGATGTGGGTTATGGCTATCCCTATTCGAGTACAGTAGAGTTGGTTTCTGGTGAAATAGGTGATGACATCGCTAACTATCTGCTAAATTCGGAACAAACTCCGTCAGCGCTGGTGGTTGGTGTATTTGTAGGTGCTCAAGGGGTCACTGCGGCTGGGGGTATTTTAATCCAAGTTATGCCTAAGGCAGCAACGGATGAGGCATTAGTTCAAACTTTGGAATCTCGCATTACTAAACTATCAGGTTTTACACCGCTACTCCAAGCTAACCAGACCTTACCAGAGATTTTTGAACAGTTGTTGGGGGATATGGAGCTAGAGATTTTTCCAGAAACCCAGATGCTGCATTTTAACTGTGGTTGCTCCTTTGACCGGATGTTGGGGGCTCTGAAAATGCTCGGAAAAGAGGAACTTCAGGATATGATTGAAAAAGACGGTGGCGCTGAGGCAACTTGTCATTTTTGCTCAGAGGTCTATCATGCCAATCCGGATCAACTTTCTCAATTGATAAAAGAATTGTAAATTGAGTAGCTACTGGACTTCCTACTGTAACTGGAAGATTAGAATCCTGACTTGTAAAGGATTGCAAGAAATATGGATCAGTATAAAAACTCAAGCAGAATTCTAAGAACACTACTATAAGATAGGGTGTAGACTCTATATGTGTAAGGTGGGTAAAATCTCAACAACTGAGGTTGCTGTAAACAACCTGCTGTCTTCCGGTGTAGGGAGTGTGGAAGTGAATTATGACCAGAAATAGAGAATTTCCAGACCGTTGGCCAACGTCAAATGGTTCAAGTTCAGGTAAGTTTAATGGATGGCAACCTAACCATAGCGAACCGGTCACTCAACCGAGCGTAAACTATCCTAACCTAGGAAACCCATCGACACAGCCCCCCCAGCAATCTGAAAAATTTGTTGGTCAACCAGTAGCTAACTCTGGATTAAATACAGCACGAACTACCCCGAGACAAGCTCCCTCAGGAAAAACTACTGGAGTAAAAAACCTATTGCCTCGCAGTTGGCAGTTTTGGTCAGCCTTAGTTGTGTTGCTTTTCGGTAGTGCTGGATTTGCTTCAGCAATGATGTTGTTAAGGTTGCCAGCTGTACCAAACTGCCGTGCTGTGTTTTGGCCAACGGCTTCAGCATCGATGCGCCTATCTTGTGCTCAGGTGGCAGCAAATCAGGAAACTGTGCCGCAGTTGCTAAAAGCGATCGCATTAGTGGATGCCCTGCCCGAAGATCACCCATTACGGCCACAAGTTAACCAACATATCGAAGAGTGGTCACAAGTAATCCTCGAGATTGGGGAAGCTAAATTTCAAGCTGGTCAGCTCAATGAAGCTCTTAAGATTGCTAAACGTATTCCTTCAAAATCTGTAGCTGGCGCGATAGTAGAAAAGCGGGTAAAACGTTGGCAGAAAATCTGGTCAAGGGCAGAGGGAGTTTATGATCAAGCAGAAAAACAGTTGAGGTTATCAAACTGGAACTTAGCATTTCGCGAAGCAGTACGATTGACCTATGTGGACAATGACTACTGGGCTACGGCTAAGTATAACCAGCTAACGGATAAGATTAAGATGGGACGGGAAGACTCGGCTAAGCTGGATAAAGCTTTTGAGCTGAGTAGAAGTGGCAATATAGAGAAGATTCTGAAAGCTATTGACAAAGCTAAGGAAATCACAGAGCAAAGTTATGCTTACAAAGAAGCTCAGGATTTAATAAAAGACTCTGGCAACAAGCTGGTGGAGATAGCTCAGAATAAGCTAGAGCAAGGTAACTGGTCGGAAGTACTTGAGATTGCCTATAAACTTCCCGAAACGATTAAAGTACCTGAACTCAAATCTGATTTAATTGACCTAGCTCATGCCCTATCTCGTGCTGAGTCCGGTACAACCTGGGATTTAGAAGAAGCGATCGCATCTGCCCAAAAGCTCGACTCAGAACGTCCCCTATATAAGAAAGGGCAGCAATTAATTAGCCGTTGGCAACGAGAAGTAGAAGATGTGGCGCGACTAGAGCGAGCCCGAACCTATGCTACCTCGGGTTTAGCCAATGACTTAAGACTGGCAGTGGCTGAAGTGGAACAGATCCCTCGTGGTAATCCCCGCTATCAGGAAGCACGGGACGAAATTCGAGATTGGACTCGTCAAATTCAACTGATCGAAGACAGGCCATTCCTGGATCGGGCAGCACAACTGGCAAGTTATGGCAGCATTGATTCTTTGCAAGCTGCTGTTCAAGAAGCCCGTAAAATTTCCCGAGGTCGTAGTCTTTACCAGGAAGCTCAAAGTAAAATTAATCAGTGGTCTAGAAGTATCCAGCAGCAAGAAGACCAACCTTATTTAGACCAAGCACGCACTCTGGCAATCCGGGGTGATCTATATGCAGCCGTGGCAACTGCTGAACAAATTAAGTCAGGTCGAGCTCTGTACAATGAAGCCCAAAGCAAAGTCAGAAGCTGGAAGTTAGAACTAGAGGGTCAGCAGCGTTTACGGGAAGCTTACCAAATTGCTGAGGCTGGAACTCCACAAGCCCTAAGAAAAGCGATTCGAGTAGCTAGACAAGTGCCAACTTCAACCAAATCCCGTAGCGAGGCGAGAACAGTAGTCAATCGCTGGAGTTACAAAATCCTATCTATAGCCAGAAGTCGTTCTGCCTATAACCTCTCTGAATCCATTGCGATCGCAAACATAGTTCCGTCTGGTACTCGCCCTTACCAGGAAGCCCAACGGCAAATTCAATCATGGCGCAAGATTTTAGCTCCACCTCCCCCACCTCCTGTACCCGTAAGACGACCAAGACCGGTTCCGCCTGCATCTCCCCCACAAGTGGTGATCCCGAAACCAGCTCCCTCCCCACCATCAGTGGTAAAACCACCATCACCACCAGCCCGCTCCTACCCAATTGTGGTTCCACCACCGGAAGTTATCTCACCATCAGGTATTGTAAAACCACCGACTCAGCTAGAGCCGCCTAGGTTTAATCCCCCCGCTGGTAGGAAGATTGAGTTAATTGATGCTGACTCTTAAGAGTTTCCGAGGGTAGTACAACCGGCTAGGATCAAACCTGTGGAAATTGAACAGATTTTATGACCCATTCCCCCACCTGGCCTACGGCCACGCTGCGCGAACGTTCAGGTGGGGGTCAAGGAACAAAAAATTGTGTTATAATTAATTTAACTTGAGCGGTACGGCAAAGGACAGAACAAGATTCTGAGCAACCTAGAGGCACGACCTCTCAACGCCAGGGAAAACAAACCTGTTTTTCCTTTGTAGTCGGTTTATATAAGTCAGACTCTAGGTAAAAGTTTCTAAGATTTGCCCCATAGCGGAAGCGATGCAGCAAGGGAACAGGGGGTTTCCCCCACTCGCTATTGCATCAAGACAACGACTTGGGGGAAAAGTCCAGCAAAAGTCCTGGCTTTGGTGCGCGAATGCCGCCTGTCGCGAGGGATAAACCCTTGTAATCAAGACGGAAACCCCCACCTCGCGTAGCAGGTGGGGAAGCATTCATCATTAAAAATTCTTAATATTAAATGGAGTGAATTCCATTTAATATAGAATACTTTAACTTGTCATCAACCCTCAAGTCCCGTCTTGACCAGTTCATTCACGCTCCCCAAACTGAATTCACCCTCATTCTGCTAATTCTACTTTCGGTAGTTTTAGTGGTTCTTGAAACAAGTCTAGAGGGTGCAGGTTTCATCTATGGACTGGTCTATGTAAGCGAAGAGCTACTGACGGGCATATTTATCGTAGAACTAACGATCCGCTACCTAGTGGCAAGAAACAAACGTCGATTCTTGCGTCACTACTGGCTGGATATTATTGCTGTGCTACCTTTGTTACGGGCATTCCGCTTATTGCGAGTGTTACGGATGTTAAGGCTGCTCAGAGTCGGAATTTTGGTAAACCGTAACCTCAACCGCATCTCTTCCTCACTCGCTGCCAGTATTAGTGCTCAGATTGGAGTTTTTCTGATTATCGGCTTAATTACATTAGTCGGTGCTTTAGGGATTTATCTGCTGGAGGGAGGACAGAATGAGTCATTTGCTTCCCTAAGAGACTCTTTATGGTGGAGTTTTTTTACCCTAATCTCAGGAGAACCCATTGGTGGTGAACCCCAGACTGATGCTGGACGTTTGATTACCCTGATGGTAGTCATTGGCGGCTTAACTATGTTTGCCGTCTTCACCGGTGTAGTTTCAGCAGTAATGGTGCAACGACTTAGAACAGTGATGGAGGTGAAATACTTGGAACTGGATGAACTGCGCAATCACATTGTTATCTGCGGCTGGAACCGAGGTGCTCACCTACTGATTGAGGAACTCCAGGCAGACTCTGAGCTAAAGCACTATCCAATGGTGGTTGTGGCAGAGTTTACCGACACACCAGAGTGGGAACTCAAGGGAGTGAACCGTTCCCAAATATATTTCTATATTGGTGATTACACGACTATTGATGTCCTCGAAAGTGTGGGGATCTATCATGCCTCACGGGCAATCCTCCTGGCTGATTCTACCCGTCCTCGAAGTGACCAAGACCGGGATGCACGGACAGTCCTAGCGGCCTTGACCATTGAAAAACTCCAACCCGGAATTTACACTTGTGCTCAACTCCTTGACCGGAAAAACAATGTCCAACTGCGAGTAGCGGGAGTTGAAGATGTCATTGTTGTTGATGAATTAGCTAGTCACTTAATTGCTACCTCAGCTCGGAACCTAGGAGCTGTAGATGTGCTGGCAGAGTTGCTAACTGTGCAAGTGGGAAACCAGTTTTACAAAATTGTTTTACCACAGAAGTGGGTTGACATTTCGTTCTGGGAAGCTGCTCGGCGCTTGAAAGAGGAGTTTGATACAACATTGATTGCAATAGAGCGCCATAGCAATGGAAATCGGGAAACCCTAATTAATCCCCCTAAAGATCAAACACTACTATCTGGCGATCACTTAGTTATTATTGCTCGTAGTCTGCCGAAAATTGGGGTGCCAGTCCGGTAAAGTCTCAATTTTTTGGCAGGTCTTTATAGTGCGTTCGCTTTTAGCGGAAGCTTTGCTTCATCGCAAATATAGTGCGTTCGCTTTTAGCGGAAGCTTTGCTTCATCGCTTTTAGCGGAAGCTTTGCTTCATCGCAAATTAGGATCCCCTTGGGGTTTACAATGATTGGGACTTTTCAAATCCAGATTCTGCTTGTCTGTGTCTAGATAGCCTATAGCAGTCGAAGTAAAGCTTAAGACATCTTCTGCTCCCAGCTCCCCAGCTCCCTACTCCCTGCTCCCTGTTCCCTATTCCCTTTGCTATATGTATGAACAAGATTTTAACCGTTGGCGAGAAATCATCGTTGAACAAATCAAAGCTAGAAATTTATCGGCAATTGATTGGGATAATTTGCTGCTTGAGTTAGAGGACATGGGAAAGGCTGAAAAGCGAGCATTCATTAGCAATTTAACCATATTGATTGCCCATTTACTCAAAATAATGGTTCAAACTGACGCTCCTGATTCCATGAAAGGAAGTTGGTATAGTTCAGTCACAGAACATCGGTTTCGTATCCAAAAAGATTTACAAGACAGTCCTTCATTTAAACGTTATTTAGAAGAAGCGATCGCTAAAGCTTATAAAGATGCTCGAAAGTTAGCTATAAAAGAAGGTAAAAAAGCCAGCTTTGGCATTCGTAAGCCTAACCCGGAAGACTATCCCAATCAATGTCCTTTTACAATTGAACAGCTATTAGATGAAGACTTTTATGGGGATTAATTGAAAATGCGATCGCTTAATTTATTATACTAACGCACCTCAATTCATATCTCATCTTAATTATCGAAATTTTCAGTGCTTTACGCTGTTGCGCTTCACACCTTACAGAACTCTAGGAGAGCATTAAAATCATTCCGAATTTATTCAATGTCAGGATCTACATCACCAAAATCGACATCGTAAGAGTTTGAACTAATCTCTATGTTTACTACATCAATATCCGATTGAATATCTTCAAAGTTTCCCTCTAGGTCAATTATTGTTTCTAGTTCAAAGTTAAAATCAACTTCACTCTCTTGTAAATCTAATTGGAAAAAATCGTTATCTATGAAATCCCAAATATAAAAATATAATTGGCAGTAGGCACGAGAAGAAACTATAAATATGATTTGAATAGATAAGATTTCATCTTGTAACTGTATTAGTTTTACAGGTTTATCGTGAGCAATTTCGATACTATTTATATCAAGTTCAATTGACTCTACCTGAAGGGGTGACGAAATAGCCTGAAAAGCTTTAAATGTAAAGCTTTCACCATTTTGTGCTAAAAAAAAGATAGGTCTCTTTTGTTCAACAAGACCTACCTATTGACAATGTTACCTGTATTCT
>NZ_JAAHHM010000224.1:0-6954 GCF_010692445.1 Moorena sp. SIO3E8
CAGAACTGATTGGGGCAGCAGTTCCAGAGCTTCAAAGCTATTTGGGATAGCTGGCGGTTTGATTTCCATGGTTCTACACTACTACTCATCCTTCCCTTTTTGTCAACCCCATCACCTGAATGCTTACCATCTCAGAAGCAAACAAAAATGCTTGCTGTGGTTGATAATAATAGTAAAAAGGCTTAACACCAAGATGATCTCTAGCACAAAACAGCTGTTGCTGAGACTGATCCCAAATGGCAAAAGCAAAATCCCCCAACAGATATTGTGGACAGTCCTTTCCCCATCGGTGGTAGGCGGCTAAAATTAAATCGCTGTCGGTAATTTTTTCCGGCTCTTGCTCTGCTAATTCCAAGGTAGTAATTAGCTCATCCCGATTATCAATGCGAGCATCAGCGGTTAAAATACAATTACGGTCAGAATCCACTAGGGGTTGGACTTCTAGCAAAGACTCCGGTGTTGTCCACAACATCCGATGACCAAATCCCACCTCTCCCTCACACCAAACATTAGCTCCGTCAGTTCCCCGATGGGCTAAGGTATCTAACATCTGGCTGAGATCGGTTTGCTTTACTGCACAACCGTCAAGATCAAAAATTCCAACAATACCACTCATGGTTAATGCTTTCCTAAGGATGGTAGGGTTTTGAAACGAGTTAAATCCGGCAATTGACCAATGACAACTAAGCCCTGATTTTCCACCCAAGCGTGAGCTTCTAGCTGTCCTGATTCTCCCTTAGCAACCCCAATACGTAATTGAGGAACATAGCCATACTGAACCATTAAGGTATAGGTTGTTAAAGCCCTTGCTAAACACTTGACTTTCCCTGGCATATAACGGCTAGTTCTGTTTACAGCCCACAGGATGTGATTAAGTTTAACCAGATTTGCTGTGTGAGTAAAACGATAGTGACTTATCTGTTCTAAGCCCTGGTGTAAGGTTTGAAAGGATAAAAACTTCAACCCTACCCGAACTAACAGTAACATCATAAATGTTTTTACCAAGAGCAGATAAAGTCTAGGGCTAAGGTTGAGCAATTTCCACAGATGCTTCATCAATGACCTCGATTAGTCCTTTAGTGTGCATTTTTTCCAGCAGAGAGACGATATCTGAGTCACAAACTTCAGGAGTAACGCCGTATTCTTCTACAATTACAGCACTAATATCAGCCACTTTTTGGGGCTTTTGGATTAATTGCCAAATCCTCGCACCAACTTCAGTTAACCCGTAATAAACACCAGATTTATAATCAAGAATGACTACTTCTTCAGCCGTTAAATCACAAGCAAATTGATCTTTAGCTGCTACTACGAGGCAAGACTGGGAATTTTCACCACTAAAAGTCATCATATCTAGTTATTCGTAAATACAATTAAATTGCACCAAAATCTTTAACCCCATAAAAACCAATCCGTTTAGACTGGCGACGGGTAAACTCTCCCACTGAAGAGTTGCCATTCGGATCAATCACCCCTGTTACCTGCTGCCATAACTCAGCAGGAGCCAAAGATACCTTATAAATGCGATCGCCACTCTTGCACACGTGATACCACTTGGTTTCCTGGCACTGACTACACCAAAAAGCCTCTAGCCATTCTCCTTCCAGAGCTACCGTGGTTTTACTGGCTATCAGCATCAAGGCATATTTTTGTTTAACACCACGCTGCTGAAGTTGTCCTGGGCGGTCAGCAAACAACCGATATTTTTGACTAACGCTATCAAGGTAGCAACCATGAATGGGACATAAAATAGCTCTTCGTTTAGAACGCTTCCGGTTGCGTTGACATCGTTTGGTTTGAGGTGTTGATGGTGTCATTAGGGAGTAGAGGGTAGGGTGTAGGGTGTAGGGTGTAGGGAGTAGGGAGTAGGGAGCAGGGAGCAGGGAGCAGGGAGCAGGGAGCAGGGAGCAGGGAATTAAGAATTAAGAATTAAGAATTGAGAATCGGGAATCGGGAATCGGGAATCGGGAATCGGGAATCGGGAATCGGGAATCGGGAATCGGGAATCGGGAATCGGGAATCGGGAATCGGGAATCGGGAATCGGGAATCGGGAATCGGGAGCAGGTGGGAGAAAAATGGCAACGGTAGAACTGGCATCTTGCCAGTATCCCAACCGTAGAACTGGCATCTTGCCAGTATCCCAACCGTAGAACTGGCATCTTGCCAGTATCCCAACCGTAGAACCGGCATCTTGCCAGTATCCCAACCGTAGAACTGGCATCTTGCCAGTGTCCCAACCGTAGAACCGGCATCTTGCCTGTGTCCCAACCGTAGAACTGGCATCTTGCCTGTGTCCCAACCGTAGAACTGGCATCTTGCCTGTGTCCCAACCGTAGAACAGGCATCTTGCCAGTGGCCTCAACTGTAGAACAGGCATCTTGCCAGTGTCCCAACCGTAGAACCGGCATCTTGCCTCTTGCCTTGCGCGTAGCGCTATAGCTTACCCTGAAACTTTTCTCCCTATTCCCTACTCCCTACTCCCTACTCCCTACTCCCTATTCCCTTCTTCCCCAAGAAGTCGAACGAATTCTCGCAAAGCCACACTAGAACCAAACTGCCATGCCCTATTAATGTATTGGGGAATGGTTTCTTTCACCGGGAAATTTGGAAAAATTTGGCTAGTTTGAACCTCTAAATAGCGATCGCTTTCAAATCGATAGATGTGAATTGTGTCAGCTTTGTAAATCCAAACTTCTGGAACAGCTAGGGGAATGTAGTCGTTAATATCAGTAATTGAAGTCAGGTCAATTTCTAGGGCGAGATCCGGTGGTGGATCTTGGCTCAGGTCTAGTCGTCGCTTTCCTAAAATTGCTTGATAATTTTGGATGTAGAAACAAGCATCTGGCTCCACTCCAGGCATCCCCGCTTTCCGAAGGGTAATCGGATCAAAGCTCTGCCAATCTCTTCCTTGATACCGTAGCAGTGCTTTAACTAAGTCAGTCAGTATATCAGCTTGGTTACCGTGTTCAGGAAGAGGAGCCATGAGCAAAATCTGATTATCTCGAAATCGCATGCGAATACTAGCCCGATCACCTAGCTTTACCAACAGCTGCTCATAGTCTTCCCAAGTTGCTGGGAACCGCAATTGAGTCCCAGGAGCTAGATCAATAGTGGTTGGGGTGATGGTGGGCAACATATAGGGAAGGGAGTAGGGAGTAGGAAGCAGGGAACAGGGAATCGGGAATCGGGAATCGGGAATCGGGAATCGGGAATCGGGAATCGGGAATCGGGAATCGGGAATCGGGAATTGGGAATTGGGAGCAGGGGGGAGAAGAGGGGAGAAGACTGGCAAGTGTAGAACTGGCATCTTGCCAGTGTCCCAACGGTAGAACCGGCATCAAGCCTGTTTCATTTCTGGGCAGGCAGGATGCCCACCCCGCTCATATTCATTGCGCCCCTCAGCAATACCCTTTTATTCAATAGCTGATAGCTGATAGCTGATAGCTGATAGCTTACCCGACTCCCGACTCCCGACTCCCGACTCCCGACTCCCGACTCCCCACTCCCCACTCCCTACTCCCTATATTACAAATCATCAGGATTGACCCCAAGGCTACGCAACCGTTCTGCCAATCGTTCTGCCCGTTGGTGTTCCTGTTGAGCCCGTTCTGCTGAAGTTGGAATCCAATTACCAGCGTCATCATACCAACGTAGCCACAACCCTTCTGTTTCTTGATATTTCCCCTGCCAAACGCCTAACCCTAATTCCAGTCTTGGAAACCAAAATTTCGGTTCAGAAAGTTCTACTTCCTGATACTGTATGGGCATTAATTGAAACACCCGCAACTGGTTATCATAACGGTCAAAAACCACATAGTAAGGAATCCGCATATACTGCTCATAAGCTTGCCATTTAGTAGGTGGCTTGTTGGCAGACCTTAGGGTTTGTCCTAAATCCTCCGCTTCCGTACCTGGTGATAGGAGTTCCACCACTAAAAATGGCGCTATTCCTTCCTGCCAAACCACATAACTCCAGCGCAGGTCTTGTTGTTGTTGAGCGCGAGTCACACCCAATACCAGAAACCAATCCGGTCGCTTGTGCCATAACGAATTACGGCTATGGTAATATAAATTCAGGTCTGTACCAATGAACATTTCCTCCCTAGGGTAGTTGGGAGCTTGGCAGGTTTCTCGCAATAGCTGGGGTTGGAAGTCATGAAATTCGTCAGGCAAACCAGGCTCCTCTGGGTCTTCACTAGGTAGATCATACATAGTGGGCATGGTTTCCCTGGCAGGACGGGGTGGGTCAGTGTGGTACATGTCCTCTGTTGAACCTGATAGTTTGAGCATAGCATTTTGATTTAAACAGAAGTTAATCGCGCTACAAACTCTTGATGGGTCTCGGAATCTATCCCTTCTTGCAATACCGCCAAAACCTGCTGCATCTTTCCAGCTAATAAAGCCTCCACCCCTAAGCGCAATCCAGGAAACACCTGGCTACTCAATATACCTGCATCTGGCTGCTGCTGCACATATTCCCCTTCGCGCAACACATACCAGCGAAACTCCCGCTCCTGGGTTAGCCAAACTAAATACTCTTTCACTCCATTCCGACGATAGGCTCGCAGCTTATCATAGAGGTCATAGGAAGCACTACTAGCGGCAACCTCCACAATCAACTCCGGCGCACCTTCAATGTAATCATCCTCACTAATTCGCGACTGTCCACCTTTGTCTTGTTCAATGCGCAACAAAGCATCTGGTTGAGGTTCATTATCAAAATCTAGCCGCACTGTAGAATTGTCACACAGCATGATGCCAGGGGTTGCCACTTTATATAAACCTAGCCAAATGATAATGTTAGCATGAGGTTGACCATGCTTATTGACCCTAACTGGTGATGCCACGTAAACCACCCCCTCAATTAACTCCGCCTTCCTAATGTCAGGCATTTGATCATAGCGTCGTTCAAATTCTACTCTACTTAAGCGATCGCCATTTTCCAGAATAGGTAGTTGAGTTATTACGGGAGTAAGGGATTTCACCACAAGACTTCCTCCATAAAATTTATACCAACATCTACAATTTTATAGCAATTCTACGACTTGTGAGGTAAAAATGTCTGGGTTTTAGGGAGCAGGGACTGAGGCCGTAGGCCACGCTACGCGAACGGAGCAGGTAAGAGGCAAAAGGCAAAAGGCAAAAGGCAAGAGGCAAGAGGTGAAAAATATTGTGTACCTCATAGCTATGAGAAACGCTATAGGTCATGAACAATGTAAGTATTCAGCTAATAGCTGATAACTGATAGCTGAGAGCTGATAACTAATAGCTGATAACTCACCCTAAAACTCTTCTCCCTACTCCCAGATCCGCTGTTCCCAGATCCGCTGTTCCCTGCTCCCTACTCCCTACTCCCTACTCCCTAAAATAATAGACACAATCTCCCCCTTAATCACTTTCCTGCTGTTGACATCACAACTAATGAAAAGTGGTGTGGGGAGAGACTGAGATCAAAAGGACCATCGAAGCCCACTCCTAAAACTAAATACTAGATAGTATAGCGCTACGCGCAAGTCAGAAGTTAGAAGTCAGAAGTCAGAAGTAAGCTATGACTAAGTTTCAGAGTTTAGGAATGTCCTAAGCTTAATGCGTAGTGCTATAAGAACTAGCTAGTATTTAGTTTTAGTGGTCAGTAGTCAGTAGAACAGGCATCTTGCCTGTTTCCTCAACTGTGTTCAGTGGTCAGTGGTTAGCTGATAACTGATAACTGTTCGCGTAGCGTGCGCGTAGCGCATTAGCTGATAGCTGATAACTGATAGCTGATAGCTGATAGTTTACGATTATCTCTTAAACAAATCAGTCAATCAAACCTTAGTAGTTAACCCCCAATTAGTTATTCTTATTAATCTATATTTTTCAGGACAATTGAGTAATAAAAAAAAGAAAAATGGCTATAATAATTTATGTAACCCACATTCCGCAGGTTCTCGTTAGAGTTGACAATATTTTAAAAGGCAGGCAGAATCAGGGTTATGAGGATTGAGCCAATTTTTCATGAGGTGCGCGAGAGTCCCTCGTTGTTGACTGACTGACTGCCTTCGGTCTCCTAAAAGCCGATTAGCGATCATTGCTGAGTTGGCGATCGCATCGATAAATTTTTGACTAGCCAAGATGTTCTCTTGACTAGCAAACGCTAGAATCAGCAAGGATTAGAGTGCGCGATCGCGCTTTGAGACAAAAAATGGTAAAATGCTTACAGCATAAAGATTCTAGCCTCTTAAATAAAATACCTCAGCACCACTGTCAACCTGCGGAATGTGGGATGTAATAAATTGGTTTACTTATAAAATACTTTTCTAAAGAAACCAGAAAAATACTCCTAAAATAAGTGCTGATTAGTTAGGGACTAATTCTGTATTCTTAGTAACCTATAGATTTCAGGACAATTTACTAAATTGCTTGAAAATAGCATTAATTATACCTATGAGGTAAAGTCTTTATTGGCGCTGATTGCGCTGATGGCATTTAAGACCTTATTAATTCTGACCTTTCGCTTAAAAGGATCAGCAAAATACCTCATAATTAGAATAATTGATATAATTATTGAGAGAAAATTGTTGAATTTTTACTTGAATTTTATTAAAAAATAATCCCAGTAAATGATACTATCAAAAAACAGCCCATAAGTCAACATCATGGGGAACAGGGAACAGCGGATCTGGGAACAGAGAACAGGCAAGAGGCAAGAGGCAAGAGGCAAGAGGTAAAAAATCCTGTGTACCTGATTAGGTGATAAAATGCTATAGCTATTTTTTATCATGACACTGGGGGGGCGACAAGCGCCCTGTAACCCTTGATATATCTTAAATTGACCAAATTATGGTAAAAAAAGATAGGTCATAAATTGTCAATACGACCTATCAATTGAAAATGCTACCAAAATTATATCAAAAACATCTAAAAAATCTACTTTGTGAATCTCAATTATTGTTTTTTTACCTTATAATAATAAT
>NZ_JAAHHM010000225.1:0-6885 GCF_010692445.1 Moorena sp. SIO3E8
TAATACCATAAAGTTCCTGAGTCAGGCTGTGTCCTTAGCAGTCAGGCAGCGTTCTCACGAATTGTCTCTGATTCCGCTTTTGAAGTGAGTGGGGTGACTTTGTCAATCTCTACACCTGAATGCTTACTCCTGTCAAAACCTTACGTCCTTTGTCTGTCAATCCTCTAGCTATGGGGTTTTGCTCTTTGGGAGTAGGATAATCAACCTCAAGATAAATTATATGGGGGTGACTGAATGTAATCTCTGGCTTTTCATTACAAACAACGATTACTCTAAATTCCGATGATGTTTGATTACATACTGATTTTACACAGTGTTAAAATAATTTAGATACTTCGAAGATTTGGAAATATTTCGACTCTTGAGTGGAATTACGAAAACTAGCATGATTAACCTTTATTGATAGAAAAACAAGCTAAAAAACTCCCATGACTTTGACTAATTTAGCCAAAGTAACGAGAGTTTTAATGTTAGGGTGAGGTAGCCATGGCGTTATGGGAACCTTGCAAACAACCAACCATTTCGTCAGCTATCAACTAACGAAAATACTGCCAATAGTTTCCGATGTACCCCTATGAAATATTAAGTTCAGGGTTTTGAACCCTTTTTCCTGATGCTTTCCACCGATTTGGTTTTTGATCGTAGATGGGCAAGGAGTTCTCATCAAGAGAGACTCAGATCAGGGTTGATGATTTACCGTCAACCATAAACCGTCAATCATAAACCGTCAACACAACCCGATCACTTAAACCATCTAAGTCAACAAAGATACAAGTTAATGATGCCAGTTATATGGTGAGCAGTTGCTGGAAGCATTTTGGTGAATTAGTGAACTAATCAGTTAGCTAAATATCGCTCAACGACATTAACTAACTCTGATGTCCAGTGGTGAGCAAGTTGAGAATTGGCGGCTTCGACCATCACCCGGATCAGGGGTTCAGTACCAGAAGCACGAACCAGAATTCGACCTTGGTCTCCCATGGCTGCTTCCCCTTTTGCGATCGCATTCGTGATGGCCTCACACTCTTGCCATCCACGTCGGCGTTCTCGGTCTTCTACCCTGACATTACGCAGCAGTTGGGGGTAAGTCTGGAAACTTTGGTCTACTAACTCCCCTAAGGTCATCCCAGATTCATGCACCAAAGAAGCTATATGTAAAGCAGTTAACATGCCATCCCCAGTCAAACCATAATGGTGACAGATGATATGTCCCGATTGCTCACCCCCTAGCATAGCTCCAGTTTGGAGCATTTTAGCTTGGACATGCTGATCTCCGACCGCTGTCCGTAGGAATTTACCCCCCAACTGCTTCCAGGCTCGTTCAAATCCTAAATTTGCCATTACCGTTGCTACCATTAGGTCTTCTGGTAGCTTTTGGGCAGCACGTAAGGTTTGACCCCAAAAATAGAGGATGTAATCTCCATTGATCTCCCGACCCTGGGCATCTACTGCCATCAATCGGTCTGCATCACCATCAAACGCAAACCCAAGATCTGCTTGGTATTCTTTTACCGCAGCTTTGAGGGGTTCGAGGTGAGTCGAGCCACAATTGACATTAATGCGATCGCCATCTGCCTGGTCATGTAAGCAAATGACTTGTGCCCCCAACTGCTCAAATACTTGTCCTGAGAGTCGCACTGCTGCCCCCCAAGCCAAATCCAGCACAATTTTCATGCCTTGTAAATTCGTCATTCCTTTCAGAGGACGGTGAAGTGCTGCGGCATAATCGGTGACCAACCCTGGGCGATAGTGATACTTCCCTTGGGTTTTACTCACTACAGTCTGATCAGTAAAACCCCTCAATCCAGCTTCTATATGCTTTTGCAGCTCCTGAGATAGCTTAGTGCCTTTCCCGCTAAAAAACTTAATCCCATTGTCTTCTGGAGGATTATGACTAGCAGAAATCATCACACCCCCTATGGCACTTGTAGCACTGCACAGGTAGGCAACACCAGGAGTGGGACATAATCCCAGGTGCCACACCTCTAGACCTGCTGTAGTCAGCCCCTTAGCTAAGGCTGTTGCCAACATATCACTAGAGTTGCGCGAATCCTGCCCCAAAATCACCGGTCCTGGTACAGCTGAGTATTCCTGTAACACCAGACCAGCCCAGAAACCCACTTGTAACGCCAAATCTTCACTGAGCAATGTTCCTGCTCGTCCCCGAATGCCATCGGTACCGAATAATGGGGTTGTCGGTAGAGTTAGGGGTTGCCAAGGTAACCTGACATTGGGGCAGTTCATTGGCTGATTCTTGGATGAGAACTCAGCACTATTCCATCCCTGGATACGGACAGGGGATGTAACCATAATTTCAATTTCCTCACATTACACACTCACTGTGGAGAATAACACTTTATTTTGCTTTGGTAGATATTCATCAATACATCCAACCCATGTTTGTAAACAAATACATCCTTGTGATCAGATTATGATCCAAGTACATTCAGATTATGATCCAAGTACATTTAGCCCTGTGAGCGCTTTGGCCAGACTTTATCAAAGATTTACTCAACCATTGACTAACTAGATCAAAGTATATTTAGCCCTGTTAGGCTTCTGGCAAGACTTTATCAAAATTGACTAACTAGATCCAAATACACTTAGGTTCCAAGAGCCTTCGGGCAAAACTTTACCAAAATTTACGTTCCTCCCTAGGAACTTAGCAGCCACCACCTGGCAAAGATGGTAAATTAAACACCAGCATTCTCCAACAACTTTTCCATAGTTTCCAAACTCAGTCCTTGCTGAAGATAACGAGGAGACTGTGGATTATAGGGAGCAGCCACTCGATCTATGCTAATGATCTTTGCCTGTGGTGGTAAGACCGCTACATCTGGGTCAAAGGATGTCGGGCGCATTAAAGAACTCGAAAAACCTTTAAAAATAGCAATTTGATCCTGTTCACCAGCTATCTGTGCGGTAACGATCAATACCTCTTTTGGGCGTTTGATGGTGTATTGTTCTAGACGCCTACCAATGGAATCCATCATCTGTGAGTTTTCAGTTGTGAGTTTGTAGTTGTGGCATTGCCTATTAGCAGGATAGGATGGTCAGTCGAGCTTTCTCGTAGTGGTAGTGACCATTAAATCTGATCAGCGCGGTTTGCCTGTAGGTTAAGTAGAATTCCGAATCCGTTAATCAACCTCCTTTGAACCAAGACTCCCCCGGCATAAGCGCCGTGGGGAGTCTCAAAGAAGATGCTACCGCCCTAAAAAATCCATTGCCAAAACCCATGTCATGGTTCAATAGCTGATCGTCCTTGTTTGCCGAGACGAAACAGAACGAAATAGCTTAAGTAAAGGACATAGAAGAATAATCCCACCATTCCCATAAAACCCAAAAATCCAGGGGTATAACCAGCATGGAAATACTGTTTGAATAACAAAGGCGGCTCCCTCAACACCTGACAAAATCCAGATGTGATTGCTCCTGGGACAAAGGCACAACGTAGAAATGGAATGCTGGCGATTGTCCCCAGAGTACAGTAAATAGTCATAGCCCAACGCCAAGATGTCAATGCTAGCTTCAAGGGAGTAGGTGGTCTATCATCAATCTCCTCATTCAAGTCAATCCAAAACCACAGGGAGATCGGGATTAAAATACGGGAGCTCAAAGCAGACACATAAGCAATCGGCCAACCGACAATCAACAAGTAAACTGTAATCGCTAGGATACTGGAAACACGCCAATAGATAATCAACAGTCGTACCATCGCATCTGCTTTCTGGAAAAATGCCCAAATTAGCAGCATCAAGGGGATAAATACTGTGAACAGAACTGCCAAACGGTAGTCCATCCAAACCAGTAATTGAATAATTTCATCTTGCATTGCTTGTTGCCGAAATGACCTTGATCTATGTTATTGCACCAATGCCCATACTGGAAATCTAGAAACAAAGCCAAGGAAAGCATCAGGCCAGTAACGCCACCAAAAAGGGTAGCAGGAGCAAATCCTAATCGGGGATTTACTCCTGCTACCCTTATGCAGAGTATTTGGCAGAACAATCCTAGAGTCTAGTCATCATATACCCGGCACTCAGCTGCGTCAGGATTATCATCACAGTACTGCTCAAGGGAGTTTTTGGGATTGGCATTTTGCCGCTTATGGGAAGCCTCTGCTTGTAGTTCTTCTACTGTATCCCAAGCTACTGCACATTCGTCTGAAGTCGCCCCTTCAGCATCACAAACGGCTCTAGCTTGTTCACGCTCTTGGTCTATTTTCTCTTGTAATTCGCTCATCTGTCTTTCGCTTTTATAATTTGATGATGTCTATTTTTATTTTGCTGATAGGATGGGTAGTAGTCACCAACCGCGCTTAGCAAAATAGTTAACGATAGGAGGCTTAATAACTAGTAATTTCGTTGAAAAGACGACCTAGTTGCTTAGGTTTTGTGCAACTCCTATCAGGGGTAAGGTTTGCCGGATTTTCTCCCGCTTCCGGGAACGGCAGCGATGCAGCGCGGTCTTGGGGAGGCAGCGACGACCTGGGGGGGTTCCCCCCATGAGCGACTGCCGTGGTTTCCCCCACTCGCGCTTTGCATGGCTGACAATGTTGTAAAGGCTGGTTGGGCTAGCAGCACATGTTTCCCTCACCTTAACTACTAGCGACAGAGCTACGAACTTGCGGTCATTCATAGGTGTCGTGACCATTACAACGATCGGACCAGTGTCCATTACCTGCATCTTAGCTAGGAAATTCCGGATTAACCAGAAATTACCAGGGAATAAACTAAGAGCGCTACTTTAATTAGCTACTTTAATTAGCTACTTTAATTTCTTAGGTTAAAGCAAAAGACCTGCTTTAACACAAATTTGTTCTTTATTTTTTAAGGTTTTCCCAATTCCCCCTTACACCCTAGTAGCTTATACCACTTCTATAACTCTTGACCCATTCCCCTTTGACTCGATCGATCTTGACATAGCTAACTTAGTAGTGTAATTGGGGTAGTGTGGTTGGGGTGGAATTTACCTTTAGCCCTTACCCTTCTTGCTATGGCTGACTTGAGGAAGGACTTCAAGTTAGAGGAAAGGCGAATTTAAGGGAAGCTGTCTGATTTACCGACTATATTACGAATTGTTACCCTTAAATTGCAGTAGAGCGGATGGCTAATATAGCAATAACTATTCATACGTTAGGCAGATATGGAGAGATTTCATCAGGCGCGCCTTAAGAAACACAGTTTATAACCCCCCTAACGCGCTTCTTTTGATAACTACTAACTTAGATTAAGTTATATTAAATTTAGTGTACCACAATAAATCCTCTGCTCAGTATCAGGTAAGGCTTAGTGGAAGTCTGCGGTAATTCACCGTTATCATAAAACCTTGAGGAGTGGCCAATCCCCTCAATAGGGAATGGTATCGGGAGTGAAATAGGTAGATATAGATGGCTAATGTGATCAAGTGGGCAAATGCTCTATCAACCCGTGCATCATTAGAAGCGGCAGTGGCCGAAGTGGCAGACTGCCTTGAGAAGTCTTTGCCTTCAAAAGCAGATTTGGGTCTGGTGTTCATCTCATCTGCCTATGCCAGTGAGTATCCTCGCCTCATCCCCCTGCTCCAAGAACGATTGTCTTTACCCGTGCTGATTGGTTGTGGTGGAAGTGGCATCATTGGGATGAACACCAATGGGTTAGCTGTGGAAGTTGAGGGAGGACCAGCCCTAAGCCTCAGCCTAGCCTGTTTGCCTGATGTTAGTGTCAAGAGCTTTCATATCCCTGGAGACGCCTTGCCAGATTTGGATAGTCCTCCTGATGCTTGGGTGGACTTGATTGGAATTTCCCCCCAAGAGCAACCCCAGTTTATTTTATTCTCTGACCCCTCGTCATCTAAAATTAATGATTTGCTCCAAGGGTTGGATTATGCTTATCCAGGGTCAGTCAAGGTAGGAGGACAGGCTAGTGGTAGCTCTATGATGGTTAAGAATGGCTTGTTTTGCCTGAAAGACCAGAACCAAGTGGCTAAGTCTCTCTACCATGAAGGAACTGTGGGGGTTGCTCTAAGCGGCAATATTCTATTAGAAACCATTGTTGCTCAAGGCTGTCGTCCTATCGGTGAAACCTATCAGGTGACTAAAGCAGACCAGAATATCCTGCTGGAATTGACACCCCTCGATCAAGGCAAGATCACCAACAGTGAGCCAGCATCCCATCCCCCATTAATGGTGTTGCGCGAGTTAATCCAAAGTATGGATGAGGCAGACCGTAAACTGGCACAACATTCACTCTTTGTCGGAGTTGCCCGAGATGAGTTTAAACAACAGCTCGGTCAGGGAGACTTTCTGATTCGCAATCTGTTAGGTGTGGATCCGAGGATTGGTGCGATCGCTATTGCTGATCGGATTCGACCCGGTCAACGTATTCAGTTCCACCTCAGAGATGCTCAGACTTCAGAGGAAGACTTGGCACTCCTTCTTGAGGACTATCAAAAGCAAACTAACACCACTCCAGCTGCTGGTGCTTTGATGTTTTCCTGTCTGGGGCGAGGAGAAGGGCTTTACGGTAAACCTAATTTTGATTCCCAACTATTCCACCGTTATCTCAAGGATATTCAGCTGGCGGGCTTCTTCTGTAACGGGGAAATTGGGCCAGTAGGCAGTAGTACGTTTTTGCACGGTTTCACGTCAGTTTTTGGGATTTGCCGTGCGAAAGAGTAACAATTATGGCTTAATCACAAAAACAGAACAGAATGAAGAATGAAGAATTAAGAATGAAGAATTAAGAATGGATAAATTCTAAATTCTAAATTCTAAATTCGTAAGCATTCAGGTGTAGAGATTGACAAAGTCACCCCACTCACTTCAAAAGCGGAATCAGAGACAATTCGTGAGAACGCTGCCTGACTGCTAAGGACACAGCCTGACTCAGGAACTTTATGGTATTA
>NZ_JAAHHM010000226.1:0-6868 GCF_010692445.1 Moorena sp. SIO3E8
TCACGGACGTAGGGCCAAGAGTCTTTTCCGTCTAGGTTTTGACCATCTGCGTCATCTTATCCTTAATCCTCAATCCCTTCATCAGTTCGACTTTCGGCAATCTTTACATTTTTTGTCCTGTACTTAGAAAAAAACTTTTCAGATATCCTCTAATTGTTTATTGCTATTTTAAATTTTAACTTGTTAATTTCAATCCATAAATATTGGATTTATTGTAATTATTTTATAGTTTATTTTTTGATTAGTAAACTAGATATATCACGAAAACTAATACTACTTAATCACAACACCAAAAAATACTCGAATATCTTTCCTACTGTTCCCTGTTCGCTGTTCCCTGTTCCCTGTTCGCTGTTCCCTATTCCCTGTTCCCTACTCCCTACTCCCTACTCCCTATTCCCCAAAAATAATTATTCCCTCTTCTACACTAGCGATTTGATAGCCAGAGGTTGGTAAATATCTCAGATCAAAGGTGTCACCTCCGGATAGTTTCCAGATTTTGTAATTGGAAAAGGTTAGGGGAATTCCTGGTTCACATTCTTCTGGTCTATGGTCACCGAGGACAAAATAAGCTGCCCCTTCTCCTATCACTTCAGCGTAACCTTTGTAGTTTACAACTACTGATGTTGCTTCGTCTACCCCGATGCCTAAAACTTCTTCTGCATCAGTATCTTGGAGCTGGCGAGCAATAAATACCATCAGGCGACCCATGCGCTCTCGTTCACTAAAGTGGGTATCGACAATTACTGATTCTAGGTCTCGCCATTTAAATAGGTGATTCGTCAAGCTAATGTAATGGTCATAGGGGTCATTTAGGGCTTCATCGGAGCGGATTGAACCTTGACAAGCATCATAGACAAAACTACCTTGAATCATTGCACCAGCACTGGTTCCACCAATCGCGCCACCTTTATCAAGCACATAAGCGATCGCATCATGAAGGTCTGTGCCCTGGAAATTATCCACATAGTCGCACTGGTCACCACCGGTAAAAAATAATACCTCAGCGTTTTCCACCGTAGCCACCACATCCGGTCGATTAGCATCATCACGGCTATCGAGCACTAGGGTTTCTACAGAATTAACCCCGTTCATCTCATAGATCGGTTGATTGTAGCCATCGCCACCAAAAGACCGGATTACTACTACATCAACAGTGCGATCGCATTTACTGCAATCCCTAACTTCGTTAATCATCCACTGGATCGCTTCATCCACATCAGGACCACCACCACCCAAGTCAAAGGCAGGACCATCTAAAGACAGATCAACATTAGGAGATTGACTAATTTGATAACGCTTGACCGTAGCAGCTGCAGGGAATGCTACTACTCCCAACATGATCACGAAGACTAAAGTACTTATAAGTAAACGTTTCACTATCTTGATTCACCCTGAAAGCTTAACCGTTCAACCTTAACTCTTCTATTCCGATCTTGCACGAAGTTGAATATTTCACTTTAAAGGTAGGGAACAGGAAACATCGGAGATCCCCCATTATCCCCCTTAAAAAAGGGGGACGAGGGAGTATGGCTCCCCCCTTTTTTAAGGGGGGCTGGGGGGGATCATAATCTTGCGGAAAACTTTGAAAACACTCCCTAGGGGGGCACAATCATACCCATAATCAGCAACGCCCTCTCTTCCCGATTCCCGATTCCCGATTCCCGATTCCCGATTCCCATTAGCTTGCTGCCTGAGTTAGCAAAGACTCCAATTGTCCCTTACCGTCTAAATCATACAACTCATCGCAACCGCCAATGTGTTGGTTATTGATAAAAATTTGGGGTACCGTTCGACCTCCGTTGGCTCGTTCCGCCATCTGGTTTCTGGCATTGTCGTCCCCATCGATTTTATACTCGGTGTAGTCAACCCCTTTCCACCATAGCAATAGCTTCGCTCGGATACAGAAGGGGCAGGCTTGCCAGGTGTAAATTTCCACGTTGGCTTTCATATGTTCTGGGTTGCGTCCTAGGATGGGATTGAGAAAATCCAGCATTGTTGGTTAATCCTATGTTGTTGAATCCTAGTTCAAGATATACCATACTTACAGGATAGTTTAAATTAAGAAAAAGGAAAGAAATAAGATAACTTTTTGTGTTACTATAAATCAGTATTTGGTTTGATTATTTGTTTTAAAAAAACTCAATAAATGGATGTAATTCGGGTTACACAAACAGATAAATAATTGATAAAATAGTTTTTTGTAACGCTTTTTAATTCTGTTCTAAGGCCACCACCGACTCACATCCTTAATCGCTTCAACAATTGCAGCCAGAGCTTCTTTGCCTCCCAAAGAGATAATAGTTGGACTTAGATCAACCAGGTCTCTTAAGAAGTGCTGGCGATCGCGACAAGCCAAGGTATGAAGAAACTCTTGCCAAAGGGAAAGGTCATCTTGGAGGGATAAGCCTGAATTTTTGATTAGTCCACTGAAGGCATAGGCTCGGTGATACTCAGACTGAATTGCCCGTGCTGTTTCTAGGACTTCTGGGAGAAGGGTTTCCGGCAAATGTGGTGCTAGTTTACTCAAGACTATGGCTCGGATAAACTCATCGGTAAGTTCCCGTGCCCCTTCTAGGGCTTCTGGTAGGATTTGAGGCAACTGTGGTGCTAGTTCACTCAGGGCATAGGCTCGGCTCCACTCATCGGTAATGGCCTGTGCTGCTTCTAGGGCTTCTGGTAGGATTTGAGGCAACTGTGGTGCTAGTTCACTCAGCGCTATGGCTCGGCTCGACTCATCGGTAATGGCTCGTGCTGCATCTAGGGCTTCTGGTAGAATTTCTGGCAACTGTGGTGTTAGCCTTATCAGGGCTGTGGCTCGCTCTGACTCATTGGTAATGGCTCGTGTCTCTTCTAGGGCTTCTGGTAAGATTTCCGGTATTTTTGGCGCTAGTTCACTAAGTGCTCTGGCTCGGTATTTCTCATTGATAATGGCTCGTGCTGCGTCTAGGGCTTCTGGTAAAATTTCCGACAACTGTGCTCCTATTTCATTCAAGGCATTGGCTCGATCTGTGTTATCGGTAATAGCCCGTGCCACTTCTAGGGCTTGTGAGAGTAGTCTTTCCCCCAACTGTGGTGCTAGTTTACTCAGTAATATAGCTCGGTTTTCGTTATCGGTAATGGCCTGTGCCGCTTCTAGGGCTTGTGGGAGTAACCTTTCCGGCAACTGTGGTGCTAGTTCACTCAGGCCATGGCCTCGGCTGAACTGACTGGTAATGGCTCGTGTCGCTTTTAGAGCTTCTGGTAAGATTTCCGGAAAATGTGGTGCTAGTTCATTCAAGGCATCGGCTCGGCTCGACTCATCGGTAGCTTGTGCTGCCTTTATCACTTCTGGTAGGATTTCTGGCAAATGCCGTGCTAATCTACTCAAGGCTCTGGCTCGGTCTGACTGATTGGTAAGTGCCCGTGCCGCTTCCAGAGCTTCTGGTAAAATTTCCGGCAACTGTGGTGCTAGTCGAATCAGGGCATAGCCTCGGTCTGACTGATTGGTAAGTGCCCGTGCCGCGTCTAGGGCTTCTGGTAAGATTTCCGGCAATTGTTCTGCTAGTTCACTCAAGGCATAAGCTCGGTCTGATTCATCGGTAATGGCTCGTGCGGCTTCTAGGGCTTCTGGTAAAATTTCGGGCAACTGTGGTGCTAGTCGAATCAGGGCATAGGCTCGGTCTCTATCATTGGTAATGGCTCGTGCGGCTTCTAGGGCTTCTGATAAGATTTTCGGCAATTGTGGTGCTAGTCGAATCAGGGCATAGGCTCGGTCTCTATCATTGGTAATGGCTCGTGCGGCTTCTAGGGCTTCTGATAAGATTTCCGGCAAATATGGTGCTAGTCCACTTAGAGCTCTCGCTCGATCCGACTGATCGGTAATAGCCCGTGCAATTTTGAGGGCTTCTGAGAGTAATGTTTCCGGTAACTTTGGGGCTAGCTCTTCTAGTGCTTTTGCTCGATCATAAGGATTTTGTATGTATTGAAGGTAAGCCAAAGCCTGAACTGGAGTCCAGATCTTTTTCTCTACCAGGGCTGCCATCAACTCTCCTGGAATATGCCCAAGCAAACTACTCACAGAAGACACCATCAAGGCATAACGGCACTGCAAACTAATAGAACGAGTTGGTGAAGAGGAAAAAGCCTCTTCTGCTAACTGCCAAGCCTTGGCCACATCCTTAACAAAGCCCCCCAGTTGATCGAGACGTTCACAGGTTTCATACCAACCATTGCGTCCAGCTTCTGTTTCCTCCTGCAGCAGTTGGTGTACGTCCTCTACCCAACCGGCTTTTTCTAAATGCCAGGTCAGATAACTGTGACTATAGCCATCATCCGGTAGGGTGTGCCACAATCCGTTTTGGGTTTTTTGGCGATAGCGCTCTAGGAGTTGACCATGGGCTTGGGGCCAGCTTAATCCCAAACCCGGTAAGCTACTCTCTACCCCTGTAGCTGCTTCAGCAGTTAGCAACCGACGCGCCATGTCATGGACTAAGTCATGGAGCTGATAGCTGGGACTCTCATTAGTGGATTTACCAGAGAGCAGTAGAGCCTTTGACTTAAAATACTGTAAAGTCCTTCTTGCTTCTCGTGGACTTACATCCCACAAGGTTGTGCCTAAAGCGGGAGTAATTGAGACATCTTCTGGCAAGACACCCAACCAGGCAAACTGCTGAAATTTTTCCGATGGTAGTCGCCGTAAACTGAGATTAAAGGATGCCACTAGGCTATAGTGCTTGCGTCGCTTTTCCTCAACCTCTTGGGCACCTGGTAAATCTAAGGTTTCCAACCGGGCAATTTCCGTTTGTAGGTCAGTGAGTAACTCCTGCCAGGAAATACCATCTGCTATTTGTGCTGCCGCTAACTCCAGGGCTAGGGGTAAGTAGCCCACTGTTGTGGCTAGGGCTTGGGCTTGTTTGCGGTCTGACCCCGTAAGTTTAGAACCCCCATACTCTTCCAGTAAGGCTAAGGCTTGTGAGGGACTCATCAAATCTAAATCATAGCGAGTCACTCCCACAATTTGAGCTTCACGAGTTGTCACTAACACCCGGCACTTAGCACCACCAATCCGAAACGGTTGCACATGGTCTGGGTTCCAAGCGTCATCGACTACTAGCAGCGTAGCCTTTTCAAACAGCAAGGTTTGTAAATGTCTAGAAGCCGCATTAGTATTAGTGGGTTTATAGTCATGGTCTCCCAGTGCTTGGATCCAACTACTGAGAAAAGACAGCAAGTCTGGCTGCTGACCCAAGGTTGCCCAGAGAATACCATCGGCAAAATGAGTCTGTACCTCTGGATCATGGGCAATAGCAGCAGCCAAGGTAGATTTACCAATACCCCCTAAACCATAAATAGCGCTAACCACCAGAGTGCCGGTCTTAGCGGTCTGCTCTGACAGTAAGGATTGCTTCAAGGATTGGCTTACTTCTGGGCGCTGGATAAAGTAAGCTGGTAGGGGTGGGGCTTGGAAAGGAACCCCTGGCTTAGGGCGAAGAGCTTGGCACCTTTTGGGAGTAGTAGCAGTTGCTTGTTCTTGCTGTTTGGATTTCTCTGGTCGTTTATTGTCCCACTCTTGCTTAAATATTTCTAGGTTTGTGGCTAGGTCTTGGCCGTAGAGTCTCAGGGTGAAATGCCTTTCATCCTTTCCCTTCTTCTTGACACGGTTGTCTTCTAAAATTCCTAAAAAGTCTTCCATCCGCTGCAACGCTTCTACCACTTGATGCTTGCTGAGACTACCTGGATAGTTATCGTTCTTGGTGAGTTGGATTAAATATCTGGTCTGAGTTTCAATTACTAGTTCTGGAGGAGTTGAGGTTTTCTCTATCCAACGGAATTTAATATCGGGATTCCCCTGATTAGCGATGTCTTGGGCAAAAGAAACTAATGCTTCAAATAGACGCAGTGCTCTGGCTTTAACTTTAGGACCGTAAGTAGGTCTGGGCATGCTATTGGGGGATGGGCAAGGAAAAAAAACTTGAGGGTTAGGGTAGGTTTTCCCACAATTGCAGAAGCTACCCTCAACTAGTCTAGCCTTGATACACGGTGGTTGTAGCTACCCTAAACCTAACTGTTGCTTGTAGACACTACCCTCAGGTCACTATGGATTCAGTTAGGTAATCGAAGCAATACCATGAATGACCTCAAAGAGCAAGTCGTTGATAATCAAGGAGTTGACACTATAGCATTAGTCGAACAACCACAGCCCCTAATGGAAAATCCTGCTCTCTGGCTCAAGGATGGGGACAGTCCAGCAGAAATGATTTTAGCGATCGCAGTGTTAGTGGGAGCGCTGACTAGATTGATCCAGGTGGTGGGTCCTTGGTTTAAGAAGCAGGATGGGTGATCCCCCCTAACCCCCCTTAATAAGGGGGGAGCTATACTCAAAGTCCCCCTTTTTTAAGGGGGATTTAGGGGGATATTCTAGTTTGAAGACACGCCCTAAACCCAAAATGGGTAGTAATGATATCAAAGTCCCCCAGAATTGGGGGATTTAGGGGGCAAATAAGGAATAGGTAGTGTGGGTGATCCCCCCTAACCCCCCTTAATAAGGGGGGAGCTATACTCAAAGTCCCCCTTTTTTAAGGGGGATTTAGGGGGATATTCGAGTTTGAAGACACGCCCTAAACCCAAAATGGGTAGTAATGATATCAAAGTCCCCCAGAATTGGGGGATTTAGGGGGCAAACAAGAAATAGGCAGTGTGGGTGATCCCCCCTAACCCCCCTTAATAAGGGGGGAGCTATACTCAAAGTCCCCCTTTTTTAAGCTATCCATTAGGCAAAAGTAGTCGAAACAGTGATAGAGACTAGGATTTAGGCAAGGATTGGGAGAGGAGTGGTGAGAGCCATTATTAAACTAACAGGGATTTCCCAAGACTGCGGTCGCAAAAT
>NZ_JAAHHM010000227.1:0-6861 GCF_010692445.1 Moorena sp. SIO3E8
TTGGGCATGTTTGTCAGCATCCATTCGCAGAACTCACCTGATTATAGGTCAACTTCTCAAAGCTTAGCTCTGATTGCTCAAAACCGAACTTGAGTATTTATGCTCACTGCAAAATCGGGATGCACCCAGCCAGTTATCTATCTTAGCTCTTTGCTCTTTTGTTAGCTTTAATCGGTATTGGTACGCAATTCTCATTTTGCTTGTCCTCTAGCTTATCGACCTGTTACTATTCTAGTATACAGCTAGTCAAACCCCCAGTCATAATGAAAACAATAAAAATGACAATTAGACTTACAGATTTTGATAAAAAGCAATTACAGCAAGAAGCAGAACGAAGGGGAATGACTCAGTCATCACTACTTAGGAGCTTGATAGCTCGTTTACCCTTTCGCGTAGCGGAGGCCGTAGGCCACATCCAAGAGACTCTGTCCGCGATTCATCCCACACTCATGCTGCACATTGAGATGTGGGGCTTCTCGCGGTTTCAGCTAAATTATGGGTAAATCTTTCTTTAGTTTAAGAGATATCAGCCTACTACAGCCTTTGCCCTACACTCGTTCCTCCAATAAGGCTAACAAGGCTGCTTGTCACCCAGTCAGCTCAAAAACTTATCCGTTGCTTCGATCAAAGCACTGCGAATACCTGGTTCTGCCATGGAATGACCGGAATCTGGTACCACAATCAACTCAGCTTCTGGCCAAGCCCGATGTAATTCCCAAGCTGATACCATCGGACACACTACATCATAGCGTCCCTGGACAATCACCCCAGGGATAGATTTAATCCGATCTACATTCTTGAGTAACTGGTCTTCTGGTTCAAAAAAGCCTTTATTGACAAAGTAATGACATTCAATTCTGGCAAACGCATCAGCAAATTCCCCCTCACCAAACTTTTGGATCAGGGTTGGGTCTTGAAAGAGTTTACTCGTACTTGCCTCCCAAATTGACCAAGCCCGAGCTGCTGAATTGCGGGTTTGAGGATCCGGACTGGTCAACCGTCGATAGTAAGCAGAAATTAGATCATAGCGTTCCGCTTCTGGAATCGGCTTGATATAGTCTTCCCAAGAATCAGGAAAAATATAGCTTGCTCCCTCCTGATAGAACCAACGAATTTCTTTTTGCCTGAGCATAAAAATCCCACGCAAGATCAGTCCTAGACAGCGTTCAGGATGGGTTTGACAATAGGCTAAAGACAGAGTACTACCCCAACTACCGCCAAAAACTACCCACTGCTCAATACCCAGTTTTACTCGCAGTTTTTCTATATCACTAACTAAATCCCAGGTAGTGTTCTGGTCAAGTTCAGCATGGGGGATACTTTTACCACAACCCCGTTGGTCAAACATGACAATTCGCCATTTCTGTGGGTCAAAGTATTGGCGATAAACCGGTTGGCTACCACCTCCTGGTCCTCCGTGTAACACCACTACTGGCTGACCTTGTGGGTTACCGGACTCTTCAAAATATATGGTGTGGAGGTTAGAAACTGTTAGGGTTTGCTGCTTGTAAGGTTCGATGGGCGGATAGAGTTCTCGCATAGTTTTGGCTTAGGGTTACAGTGTTCAGTACATACAGTACATAGAAAAGCAATGATCTCCAAACCTCTATGGTAGAAGTAATATGCTAGTAATCCGGCTTAGCTGACTGTCACTTGTTCACACTCAACCGTCAACTATCAAATGATCAAAGAGTTTCTCAAGCGGAACAAATCCCTTCATCGCAGGGTTAAGCTCTATAAGCGTAGACAGCGCATTATTCGAGATCAGCCTAGGTGGGATTTGGTCTTGAAAGGGTCTCTAAACCAATGGCAAAATTCCCTAAAAGCTGCCCAAACTGGCACTAAGATTCTGGTAGCTACTAGTGTGGGTGGAGAAATTCATTCCATCACTTTAGAAAGTCTACTAGCAGTGGGGTTAACCCTCAGGGGTGCTCAAGTTCACATTTTGCTCTGTGATGGTATTTTACCAGCTTGTTTTTGGTGTGATGTCAGTTTTTACCCCAAACAGGACTTGTTTGTAAACCATGGTCCTAAACGTGACTTGTGTAACGACTGCTTTCCCCTAGCCGATCAGATCTATAAGCCCCTAGGATTGACTATCCATCGCTACAGTGACTTTCTCACAGATACAGATTACCAACAGGCCAAGGAGATAGCTAGCAGTCTCACCATTGCTGAGATTGAAAAGTACACCCTAAATGGGGTAGCTGTGGGAGAACATGCTTTAGCGGGAGCTCTGCGATTTTATGCTCGTGCTTCCCTGGAAGGGGAACCCAATGCTGAGCCGATTCTCAAGCGTTACTTCCAAGCGGCAATCCTGACCACTTGGGCAACCCGTCGGCTGCTGCAAACGGTTAAGGTTGAGTGTGCTGTATTTAACCATGGCATTTATGTTCCTCAGGGGTTGACTGGTGAAGTAGCCCGTCAGGAAGGGGTGCGGGTGGTCAACTGGAATCCTGCTTATCGCAAACAGTGCTTTATCTTTAGTCACCATGAAACCTATCATCACCAGTTGATGTGGGAGCCAGTCAGTAATTGGGAAACTATACCGTGGACTTCCCAGATGGAACAGAAGTTGATGGACTATTTGAAAAGTCGCTGGCAAGGAACTCAGGATTGGATTTGGTTCCATGAAAGTCCTCAGTTTGACCTGACCAAAATTACTGATGCGGTAGGAGTAGACTTTTCTCGTCCTTGTATTGGCTTACTGACTAATGTGATGTGGGATGCTCAACTCCATTACCCAGTTAATGCTTTTCCGAATATGCTGGAATGGGTATTGACAACTATTCGCTATTTTGCTATAAGACCAGAGTTACAGTTGTTAATTCGGATCCACCCAGCAGAAATTCGAGGGACTTTGCGATCGCGTCAACCCTTGTTTGAGGAAATTCGTCAGGTTTTCCCCACTCTTCCTCCAAATGTGTTTGTTATTCCCCCAGAAAGTCCCGTTAGCACCTATGCTGCTATCCTCCAATGTAATGCGGCTCTGATCTATGGCACTAAAATGGGCGTAGAGTTGACTAGCATGGGCATACCTGTAATTGTTGCAGGAGAAGCGTGGATTCGTAATAAAGGCATCACTATGGATGCCAGTTCTGTAGAGGAGTATGTTCAGTATTTAGATCAGTTACCCCTAGGGGATGGCTTACCTGAGGCAATCATAAAACGAGCAAGGAAGTATGCTTATCACTTTTTCTTCCGGCGCATGATTCCTCTAGAAATGACCACCGAAGCTAGTAATCCATCGGAATTTAAACTTCAGGTATGTGATCTCAATGAATTTCTTCCTGGTAAAAGTAAAGGATTAGATGTTATTTGTGATGGCATCTTGACCGGAACAGAGTTTATCTATAGTCATTAGTTAATTATCAACTACCAATTATAATTTTATTTGGGTTACAACTAATGATTAAAAGATGATAAAAATTGCTGTTGATGCTACACCAATCCGCCATAAGTTAAGTGGCATTGGCATGTATGCCTTAAATTTAATTCAGGCACTCCATAAGCTAAAAAGTCAGGAATACTTTCAGTTAAGTGTCGCCTATCAACCAAGTGTCAGACAATGGTTATCTCGTGATTGGTCATTTCTGGAAGTGCTAACTAGGCATTTAGAGATTCAAAATCTAGAGATTAAAACTATACCGTTACCGGTTACAATCTCTAGTTTACTAGCCACTTTACCTAATCCCATCTTACCTTATTGTGAGCAATACTTAGGCAATCCTGATATCCTCCATGGTACTGACCATGTCGTTTATCCCTGTAAAAAAAGCTTGCGGGTTATGACGATTCATGACCTAACCTTTATTAAATATCCTCAGTATGTTAACTCAATTGTAAAAAGCTATACTGCTCGGGTAAAACAATGTTTACGGTGGACTGATTTAGTGATTACTGTTTCCCAGTCTACTAAACAGGATATCGTCAATTACCTAAGGGTAAATCCTGACAACATCCAAGTTATTCCTCAAGCTAGCCGTTACTCTACTTTAGATTTAGCTAATACTCTAGATTTAACGAATACCAAGGTTGAGTCTTTGCTGACATCAGTTAATTACGACTTCGCCCAACCCTATATTTTATTTGTGAGTACTCTTGAGCCGAGGAAAAATATTAATACTCTGATTGCAGCATTTAATTATTTAAAGCAACGGCATCAAATCGAGCATCAGTTAGTACTGATTGGGCAAAAAGGATGGTCCTATGAATCTATTTTTGCTGCTATTGCTAGCTCCCCTTGGAAACACCATATTCATCATCTGGGCTACTTATCGGATCAACTGGTAGCCTGGTTTTACTCAAATGCAGATGTTTTTGTGTATCCTTCCTACTATGAAGGGTTTGGTCTACCTGTCTTAGAAGCGATGACTTTGGGTGCCCCTGTGATTACCTCTAATACTTCATCCCTGCCTGAAGTAGCGGGAGATGCCGCAATTTTAATTGACCCTAATCAGCCTATTGAATTAGCAGATGCTATGGTCAAGGTTATCAGTAATTCTCAATTCCGGGAGGAATTGATTAGAAAGGGTAAGGAAAGAGCGATGCTATTCTCTTGGGAGAGAACGGCAAGGGAAACTCTAGCAGCCTATACATCTTTAGTAGGAAATGGAAAAGGGGGAAAAGTAGTTGAGGGAACGAGCTTTGTAGATAATTAATGAGATAATTAATAAAACAATTAATCAGCAGGGTAATCCCATTGAATTTGGTATAAATTGTACTTGACAAAAGAAATAAAGAGTAGAAAGAAACTTTCCGACAATCGAGGCTGTGTTGACACAACTGACGAAGTTGGGGGGGGTGACATGCAAGCTAAAATCCTTACTGGGTAATATGTTCAGCCCATCTGTTACTTAATCGGTGCTCTTGACCTTGGCGAATTAAATTCGCCACGGGTAGCACCTAAAAGATACATGCTGTTTTGGGCTGACCTTGGACGTAGTTATAAGGGTTTGAGCTTGCCATTAAATCACAGGAGGGTCAATTTGGGAGTTGATCAATTCTTATGATAATTGGCATCAAGGCTTTATTTAGTAAGCTTTTCAGGGCTCATGTCACCCCCTCAGTAATTATTTACGAGCGATGCAGCGCGGTCTTGGGGAGGCAGTGCGGTCTTGGGGAGGCAGTGCGGTCTTGGGGAGGCAGTGCGGTCTTGGGGAGGCAGTGCGGTCTTGGGGAGGCAGCGCGGTCTTGGGGGTTCCCCCCATGAGCGACTGCCGTTCCCCCAGCAACTGCCATTCCCCCAGCAACTGCCGTTCCCCCAGCAACTGCCGTTCCCCCAGCAACTGCCGTTCCCCCAGCAACTGCCGTTCCCCCAGCAACTGCCGTTCCCCCAGCGACTGCCGTTCCCCCAGCAACTGCCGTTCCCCCAGCGACTGCATCAAGACAGGTATGAGAGCTATGAAGCTTATACAGTCTACTTTTTAGCTCTGATGTCGCCCCCCCAGTTAGGATGATTAAAATAGTAAGGTTTAAAAAATCGCTGAAACCTTTGCTGTGTATATATTTTAGCTATTTATTCATTTGAGCTATTCCAGCCCAATTTTGCAGAAACTACCCAGAAGCTGCAATATCTTCACGACTGCAAAGATCCACGTTTTCACTTTCTGAAAGCCTTACACAGTAGCTGTTTCCAGTTTATCCTGCACTTGGTGACAGCTTCGCCAGTTTTACCCCAAATAAGAATGTAGGACTTATGTTGATCTGCCTTTATTTGTAGTAAAATATTAACATGATAGTTAAGGAAGCAAAGCAGGGTAAGCGCAAGAAAAAATTGCCCATAATGTGCATTGGCTGGATCTCGGTTGCTCGTGGCTCGAAACCCCTATAATCTCGTCGAACTGTACTCGCAATAGAGTTAATTTGTTGAGAATGACGTGGTTTTTTTCTCAATAAGCCGTAGCTTATTGATTCTTGCGCTTACCCTGGGAAGCAAAGCTAATCAATATATGCTTTTGAGCCTTTAAAATTAAAGAACTTATTCACTTTACTATGTAACTTTTCAATAACATAAGAGGAGCGAAGAGCTATGAGCAAGCAAAAATCAGAAGATTTCATGAATCTCGAAGAATTCCGAAATAGATATTCTGATGCATCACAAACATTGTTTAAAGATGGTATAGAATATTCTATTTTAGGTAATGAAACACAAAATGAGTATGATCTGCTAGCGGATTCTTATGATGTTTTTATGCGTGAAGAGTTTGGTTGGTATCCTGAATATATTATTCCAATTATAAGGAAGTTTGTGTTTCCACATCAATTGATTTTAGATGCAGGCGTGGGTACTGGTTTGATTGGTCAAGAACTAGCTAGATATAATTATAAAAGACTATGGGGTATCGATATTTCTACACAGATGCTGGAAAAGGCGAAAACTGATGGCAATTATGAATGCCTTAATTGGGCAGATCTATATAAACCTCTTGCTTTTGAAGATAATTTTTTTGATGCCATTATATCTATAGGTGTCCTCATACATGTCAACCATCCTCAATTGCTGAGAGAATTTGTGAGAGTAACTAAAAGGGGAGGTCATATTATTCTTGCCAATAGAATAGATAGATTTAGAGCCTTTGGTTTTATGGATGAGGCTGAGAATATGACGAATGAAGGTTTGTGGACATCCCTCCATCACAATATTAAAAATTATTGTACCAATATGACTGAGTATATCAATACGCCAGACTTGCATTATACAGAGGATGTCTATCAAGTTCTAGAGTAAGAATGTCAATAACTCACCGTCAAATCCTTTGGATTATGACGGGAGCTTGTAAGAAGCTCATAGTTGACCAGTCTAAGTTCTTTAGAACTACGTTATTTCTGAGTGTTAAAGTTCCTACCTGAGGATGCGTA
>NZ_JAAHHM010000228.1:0-6857 GCF_010692445.1 Moorena sp. SIO3E8
CTCACCTAAATCTTAAGAAAATCGAAAGATTACATGGACACACAAGGGTCAGGGATTGGTCACCCAAATCCCTGATTAGGATAGCCTTTCACTGGCCTTGTAGTACAAATGCACGGGGGAACTTCAGCTATAGGCTTCTCACCAAGGTTGGTAGAGAACACACCTGACCTAGATTAGAGATTGACTAAGGGGAATGTGGCTTCACTTTAAAGAGCGTTTGAAGCAATGGCGCTTTGTACTGATAATAGCTCCCGTTGTGGCTGCACTGGTCACTGTTTTGGATACGGCAGGATGGTTCCAGCTACTGGAGTGGGCTACCCTGGATCAATTTTTTCGCCTGCGTCCGGTTGAAGACATTGATAATCGCATTGTGATTATCACCATTGATGAATCGGATCTGACTCAACTTGGAGGATGGCCGATTTCTGATGCTGTTTTAGCTGAGTTAATCAAAAAAATTAAAGCATACCGGCCTCAAGCTATTGGTCTGGATATTTATCGCGATTTTCCAGTGGAACCTGGTTATCAGGAGTTGGTTGAGGTGATGAAGTCCACACCAAACTTGATTGGAGTAAAGTCCGTGCTGAGGGATAAAAGAGTTGCACCACCTCCGACCTTAGCACAACGAGATCAAGTTGCTCTAGCCGATTTGGTGCTAGATGGGGATGGTAAAGTAAGGCGAAGCTTGATATCAGCAGCAGATCAATCCGGTCAGGATATACCTACCTTAGGCGTTAGATTGAGCTTGATGTATCTTCAAGCCAAAGGGATCAATCTCAAAAAAATCGATGGGAGGCGCGAGTCTTACCAATTAGGTCAAGCAAGATTTTTCAATCTAACCCAGAAAAATGCTGGTTATCAAGGTGCAGATCTTGGAGGCTACCAAATATTGTTGAATTACCGTGGCACCCAGGAGCGCTTCAATACAGTTTCAATCAGTGATGTTCTGAGCAATAGAATTTCGCCGGAGCAGTTGTACAATCGCATTGTTTTGATTGGTATGACTGCACCGAGCCTTAACGACATTTTTCCGACTCCCTATGATAGCAGTGTGAGCTCTAGCGTTCAGGAAATGCCTGGTGTCGTTATTCATGCCAATATCGCCAGCCAGATGTTGAGTGCAGCAGTTGATGGACGACTTCTGCTGCGAGTATGGTCTGTTAACGCACAGGGGCTATGGATTTTTTGGTGTTCGTTGATCGGAGCCGTAGGAAGTTGGCTATTACCAGAGACTAACTGGTTAAGAAAACATCTCCTGAGCAAATTAATTCTGAGTATTTTGATCACAGGGGGCATGATTGTCGGTGGTAGCTATTTAGTCTTTCTAACAGGTTGGTGGATTCCTGTAATTTCCCCATTAATGGCTCTAGGTTTATCGGCAATTTTAGGAACTAATACCCACAATCAATGGCAATTGAAACAAGCTAACCAGCAATTGCAAGATTATTCTCGCACTTTGGAGGTCAAAGTTAAAGAGCGCACCCAAGAATTAGAAAAAGCCAAAGTAGCTGCTGATGTGGCTAACCAGGCAAAAAGCGAATTTTTGGCTAACATGAGCCATGAACTGCGCACTCCCCTCAATGGCATTTTGGGATACGCTCAAATCCTCAAACGCTCCTCGAATATAAGTAAATCAGACCTGGATGGCATCGGTATTATTCACCAGTGTGGCTCTCATTTGCTTACTTTAATCAATGATATTTTAGACCTATCTAAAATTGAAGCTCGGAAACTAAAGCTGCACAAAAGTGATATTCATTTTTATTCCTTCTTGATGGGCGTGGTTGAAATTTGTCGGATTCGTGCCCAGGAAAAAAGTATATCGTTTATTTACCATGCCGATCCTCAGCTTCCAGTGGCAATTTATGGGGATGAAAAACGCCTGCGGCAAGTTTTAATTAATTTACTGGGTAATGCGATTAAATTTACCGAGACTGGAAGTGTGACCTTTCAAGTAAGTTTAATCGGTTCATCCTTGAATGGTGACCGTTCCCACACAATCAGATTTAAAATTGAAGATACTGGTGTAGGGATGACTCCAGAACAGTTGAAAAATATTTTTTTGCCGTTTGAGCAGGTAGGAGATACTAAAAAACAGTCAGAAGGCACTGGCTTGGGATTAGCAATTAGTATGAAACTTATCTCCCTAATGGGGAGTGAAATAAAAGTAGATAGTACCTTAGGTGAGGGAAGTCAGTTTTGGCTAGATTTGGAACTAGCAACTGCTACGGAATCCCTGGAGCAAGAAACAGTCGTAGACAGCAGCAATATTGTTGGCATTAAAGGTAAACCTCCAACCATCTTAATAGTGGATGATCATCTCAACAATCGCTCGTTACTCATTAACCTACTAGAGTCGATTGGATTTCGTTGCTTTAAAGCAAGTAATGGTAAAGAAGGTTATCAGCAAGCAACAGAAATTAAGCCCGATTTAATTTTGACAGACATTGTGATGCCAATTATGGATGGATTGGAAATGATCGGTGCTATTAGAAAATCACAACAACTGCCAAATGTAGTGATTATGGTTGTATCTACTAGTGCCTTTGAAACTGACATAGAAAACAGTATAAAGGCTGGAGCTGATGCATTATTATCTAAGCCAATTAACATGGATTATCTTTTTAATCAGTTACAAAAATATTTAAAAATTGATTGGTTTTATGAAGCCAATAATCATCTAGAAAGTATAAATACCGAAAATTTACCACTGGAGACAGATGAAATTTTACCTCCACCAGCTGAGGGAATTGAAAAGCTATTTGAATTGGCAAAAAGAGGCAATATCCATGGCATAGAGAAAACTGTGCTTGAACTGGAACAGAGAGATAAAAAATTTGGGCCTTTTGCCAATGAGTTAAGGCAATTAGCAACTAGCTTTCAGGTTAAGCAAATTCGGTAATTTATCAAATCGTTCAGGGGGTAAATCCATGACTATCAATAAAGTTGATCAAGCCACTATCTTGATCGTTGATGACAATCCCACGAATCTGAAAGTGTTGTCAGAAGCGATCGCTAATTCGGGATGGTAAATTTTGGTAGCAACTGATGGTGAAACGGCTATCGATCAGACCGAATATGCAACACCAGATCTGATTTTGTTAGATGTAATAATGCCGGTAATGGATGGTTTTGAAACCTGCCGCCGACTGAAATCTAATCCGGCAACTAATGAAATCCCAGTGATTTTTATGACTGCTTTGAATGACACGGTTGATAAGATCAAAGGTTTGTCCCTGGGGGCTGTAGATTACATCACCAAGCCGTTTCAGACTGAAGAAGTGTTAGCCCGTCTCCAGGTGCATTTACAACTGCATTTCCTGACCAAACAACTAGAAGACCAAAATCTATACTTAGAGGAACGGGTAGCGGAACGCACTGCTGATCTACAACAGGCAAACCAGCAACTGCGAGAATTAGAAGCTCAGCTACGCAAAGCTCTAGCCCAAGAACAAGAATTCAATCATCTTAAATCTCGGATGATCATAGCCATTTCCCATGAGTACCGCACGCCTTTGACCAGCATTCTCTCCAGTTCTGAACTCCTGGAAGCTTACTGCCATAGATGGGATAAATCTAAGCAAAGCCAACATTTTCAACGGATCCGAGAAGCTGTTCAACGGATAACGGACTTAATGGGTAATGTGATGTTCCTTAATAAGGCAGAATTTGAACAACTAGAGTTTCAGCCTACTCCTTTGGATTTAGGGGTATTTGTGCGTGATCTAGTGGATGACATGCAACATAACTATGGTGAGCAACATCGCCTGATTTTAAAAATTGATCAACAGTGTGGGCGACCGTTGTTTGATTCTAAGCTGCTACTACAAATCCTTACCCATCTGATTGATAATGCTATCAAGTATTCCCCTAATGGAGGTAAGGTTTTGATTAAGTTTGCCTGTCAAAATAACCAAGTTATTTTTGAGGTGAGTGATGATGGGATTGGCATTCCGAGGAAAGACCAACATAATCTGTTTAATGCTTTTCATCGAGGCTCGAATGTAGAAAATATTTCTGGTAGTGGACTGGGGTTAGCTATTGTCAAAAAATGTGTCGATATCCATGGCGGGACAATTAGTCTAAACAGTGATATCAGTCTTGGCACTACCTTTACGGTAATGCTACCTCGTAGAGTATTAGATGCGGATCAACTGCTCAAGGTAACTGGAAAGTCCATTCCTGATTACCAATCTGGATCACATTTCCTGCACTGAGCGAAAAGGGTTGATGGGAGGTAAGCCGCTGTTGGTCCACAAAAGTACCATTGGAACTACCTACATCAATGATTTGATAGCGCACTTTGTCCTGAGGCTCTGGAATTTGCAGAATTTGGGCATGGTTGCGAGAACACATCGCATCTTCTAACACTAGGGTGTTCGTGGGTTCTCTACCAATAGTGAAAGGATTAGCAGACAAAACAATGATGGCACCGGATGAACGGTTTACTAAACGCCCCTTGCTTGCTGGGGTAGGATTGGAAAAAAGTACGGTTGGGGCAAGTACTGGTTGATCGCGAATGGGCAGACTGGGTGTGGCGGCTGATTCGTCTGGAATTGTAGCCCTAGGTACTTCCTGATTGACAATGGAGTGTTTAGAGTTAGCTTCTCCACCAGGGAGGATATTGACTTGCTGGATTGGTGGTGGGGAGAGTTCTGGGCGACCAGCATTGGCAATCTGCATTTTTAGGACGGCTTCATGTTCTGCTTCCTGTCGAGCACTCATCCCTTCGACTTGACGAATTATCCCCCGTGTGTTAGGAAAGCTGATGTCACTGACTCGCACATCTTCGATGGAAAAGCCTACGGTATAGTAAACGTCAACATGGTCGAGAATGTATTGTCGGACGTCTACTCGTCCCTGATTGGTTAACTGTTCCATCCTCAGGTGACTAATTGCTACTCCTAAACTATCTTTAACGGCACTAGTTAAGGCAGCAATGGGGTCAGATATTTCTAGAGCAACTCGTTTGGCATCTACCACTTGATACATTACATTCAAAGAGACATTGACAAGATACTGATCGCGGGATAGAAAGTCTCCTTGAGAGGTAATGGGCAAGTGCCGGAGTTTGCTGTCTACTAGGAGCAGTTCACATTTTTCTAGCCAGGGTAGGGCGAAGCTGACATGACGCCCTGGCTTCCATACCCGCACACACCGACCATTTTTGACAAATAAAGCAATATAGCCTGCCCCGATAAAGTCCATGCTCCACCCTGCCCAACGCTCTGGGGTGACGGTTTGAATGAGTGGGGGTGAGTTACCAGACATTAGATTTTGTTTAGAGGAGTGATGGGAGTAGTGCTTTTTTTACCATTCCGCCGACAGGATGCTCCGATGGAATGCTGCCTGATCAATGGCGAGATGAATGTCGGACAGGGATTTACCGGAACCGCCTGAATCTATTATAACGGTTTGTACTTGAGTACAATACATCGGGTTGTATATAAGAGGATATCTGAAAAGTTTTTTTATACTGAATTTTGCCCCCCTAGCCCCCCAAATTTGGGGGGAAAAAGAGTCAATTTGTTTCTAAAAGTCCCCCAAAATTGGGGGATTTAGGGGGCTTGGATGTAGCAAATGAGACTTCTCAGACAACCTCTAAGAGGGAAGATGCGTTTACCATGGCTTTTACCGAAAAATTTGGGTTTAAAGCCCCGTCCTTCGCTGGATAGAAACCTTAGATAGTGGAGCCTTATTCAATAAGTTTTAACCCTTTTCACGGCCTGCCGACCATAAAGGCTCCACTATCTTACGGTAAATTCAATGGACGGCTTTTTTTTAGAACATGCATTGACAATTGTCGCTGAGTGTTATAGACTAAAATAGTAACGTAAAGGGTCGATATCTGATGATAATTCTAGAGTTCAAAGCCAAAGGCAAAAAGCCCCAATATCAAGCCATTGATGAGGCCATTCGGACGGTTAAGTTTATCCGAAATAGTTGCATTAGGCTTTGGCTAGACAATAAGGGTACTGGGAAATACGACCTTAGCAAATATTGTAAGGTTTTAGCTAAACAGTTTCCTTTTGCCAATGAATTGAACTCTACCGCTCGCCAGGCCGCATCTGAAAGAGCATGGTCATCGATTGCTCGGTTCTACGATAACTGCAAGAAGAAAGTACCTGGTAAAAAAGGCTTTCCTAAGTTCCAAAAACGCGGCAGGTCGGTTGAATATAAGCAATCTGGGTGGAACCTGTCCCCGGATAAAAAATCAATCACTTTCACTGATAAAAAGGGAATTGGAAAGCTTAAACTCAATGGTACGTGGGATTTATGGCGCTTTGACAAGAAGCAGATTAAGAGGGTTCGGATTATTTTTCGGGCAGATGGGTATTATGTTCAGTTTTGTGTTCAGGCTGATAATAATGAAATTCTAAAGCCTACCGGTAATACTATTGGATTGGACGTTGGCTTAAAATATTTTTACACTGATTCCGATGGGAACGCTGAACCTAATCCTAGATTTTATCGAACGGGTGAAAAGCGACTGAAGTTTTATCAGCGCAGAGTATCCCGAAAAAAGAAAGGCAAGGCCGTAGGCCACGCTTCGCGAACATCCAACCGTAAGAAAGCGATTAATAAATTAGGCAGGCAGCACCTTAGAATAAGCAGGCAACGTGAAGAGCATGCCAAGAGACTGGCACGCTGCGTAATCCGGTCTAACGATCTGGTCGCCTACGAAGATCTAAGGGTTAAAAATTTGGTTAAAAATCACTGTCTCGCTAAATGTGCGGCTCGTTCCAGTCAGGAGCCTTTAGAAAGTAAAGGGGTATGGACTGGGGGATTCGCGAGGAACTAACTCCTCAAAATCCTAACTGTCCATTTGATACAGGTGAAAGTCCTGTCCTTGAAGA
>NZ_JAAHHM010000229.1:0-6850 GCF_010692445.1 Moorena sp. SIO3E8
CTGTCACCAATATATTCACGGGGGCAAGTCGAAAGACAAGGACACCTAGGAGCCGTATGAGGGGAAACCTTCACGTACGGATTTGAAGGAGAGGTGCCCCGGATAATACCGGGCATCGACTCTAATAGGACTCAGAGCCTCAATCTGGACTGATGTGGTGCAGTCTTTTGTGGTGATGTTTGTTTGCTTTGGCATGCTGGCAGTAGCCATTATCAACGGGGGTGGGGTGTCAAAAATTATCTCAGAACTCAATCAGATTGATCCTCAATTGATGAATCTCACCGCAGGATTTAGCTGGTTAACCTTACTCGCCTACCTAGTAGGATTTTTCGTTTTTGGCTTCGGATTCAGTATCTCTCAGCCGCAAATACTGGTGAGATTGCTAGCTGGGCGGAGTCCGCAAGAGGTGAAACAAGCGAAGTGGGTGTACTTGGCTTACGTGTATTCGACCTGGATAGCAATGGTTTTGTTTGGGATTGCTTGCCGGGTCTTAATGCCTAACATTAGTGATCCCGAACAAGCCTTGCCCTTGTACGCCACACAACAATTTAATCCTTTTTTAGTCGGTATTGTGTTGGCTGGTGTCTTTTCTGTGATTGCCTCTACAGCGGATTCCCAACTTCTGGTTTGTTCCAGTGCGATCGCTAGAGATATTTCCCCGGGGTTGCATCGGAGGATGTCCCGGAAATATGGCGTGAAATACGAGCAATTCATGACCTTAGTGGTGGGAATACTCGCTGTAATTGCGGCGATTTCTATTTCCTCCACAGTGTTTTCATTGGTTCTTTTGGCTAGTGGAGCTGTGGCCAGTTCCCTCGGTCCAGCCATGGTCATGATATTATTGAAAAGGCGAACTCATTATTTAGCCTTGAACTCTATGATGTTGGCGGGATTGAGTACTGCTATCCTCTGGCGAGTTTTAGGATTTAATAACATCCTATCCGAAGTTTGTCCAGGCTTTATTGTAGCCGTGTTGGTGCATGAGGTGTTAATGAAGAGTGTTTTCAAATCCAAGGGTCATACTATTGGTGAGACGTTAAGGAAATAAGGTTTAAATTAGGTGGGTAAATTGTTAATTGATCATTGACAATTTTCAATTAACAATTTTTCCTGAGATATTGCCCAGGGTTCGAGTAGGGTAGTTCAGCGAAGCAAGGTAATTGCAACTGAAAACCAAGTCAGGCAGTTAATTTTGGGATTAATCATCCATTAAAAGTCACACGATATTGTGATAATTTGTTATAGTATGGCATACAAGCTTCAAGCAAGGGATTTAGCTCCTCTGGAAAATCAAGATCTTGCTGTTTATTAATAAATACCCTAGAACCTAGAACATTACTGTACCAGCCTCTTGAATAGGGAGATTTTTCTATCTGTAAAAGCTTTGATGCTTTAGGATTTACTTCCCAATTCAGCATTTTTTCAGAAAACTTTATTTGAAACTCAGAACATAAAAATAACAGTACTTTTCGAGTATTATTAACTATATCTATTGAATCAATAACCACAGCTTTTTTACCTATCAATAGTTCAATTTCTCTAAATAAATTGTAATGATATTCTATCCCAATATGATCCATAGTCAATTTTTTTTTGTATAGCTTATGATATGACAAAATGATTTCCTTGGGATTCCTGATTAAGAAAAAGTTGTTTAAAGATTTAAGCCAATTCCTGCCAAACTCTGGCAAAGCATGCTTAGATTGGTGTTTTTGAAATGAAAAGGATACACCTTCAGGTAAACTACCAGTAATCTTTTGAATGACTTTCTCATGATTTGTTTCCAGGTATTGCCCTACTTCCCTTTCTTCACAAGGTTGATCTAAACCACGTTTTACCAGATATGCCCCAAATAAAGGTTCATCAAACACCATACATTCATCTAGCTGCTCAAAAGCCCTAGGCATTGCTGTTGAACGACTTCTGGGACAACTCCACATAGCAATATGTTTGTTATTTTTCATCTTACTATCAATTAAATAACTCAGGATCTCCTAGACTGATTATAGTAAATGAGTAGTTTAATTGTACACCATAGGCGTTTTCGCTGTAGGGAAATGCCTGATTATCAAAAATATTGCCTGACGCTAATTTAACCGCATCTAAAGGTAGCTCAAATCCCTCCAAATTCCAATGATAAAAATGCAACTGGGAGTCAATATATTGACTCCCGGCGTATGTTGGCATAATCCGGTGATAGCCAATTTCTGCTTTACCCTGAGGATGCCGTGCCACTGTTGCGCCTAAAACCTTCGCTAAAAGTTGAGCACCAAGACAAATACCAAAAAAGGGTTTACCTGAGCTTAGAACTGTGGAAATCCAATCCAATTCGGTACGAATAAATGGTAAAGTTTCACTGTCGTTAGCGCTGATATCGCCACCAAACACAATGGTAGCCTCATGGTCATCCATTGTGGTAGGGAGTGAATTTCCCTCACTTGGAATCCGGATATCAAGCTGATAACCACGCTGGTGCAGCAGATATCCAACTAGACCAGGATGAGTAGTAGATTGGTGGAATACAAATAGAATCTTTGGGTTTATTACTCTTCTTAACTAGGAAATGGTAACAACAGCTTCCTGTTGGATTTATAGTGTCTTTAACTCATCAATAATTTTCTCTACCATTGCTTTAGTCCCTACCTTTTGGTAGCGAGTATTTCCTCGATGTAAATCTGGTGTCCTGTAACCAGCAGCTAGAGTCTTTCTTACTGCTAATTCCAGGGACTTGGCTGCCTCTGGCAATTGGTAATAATACTCTAGACACATAGCAACAGCGTGAACCATGGCAATGGGATTAACAATATCCTTATCGGCAATCGGGGTAACTGTGCCATGATTGGTTTGGAAAGAAGAGAAACCATCAGGAGAAAAGTTACCGGAACAAGCTATAGAAGGCTCACCATGAATTGCCCAAGCAACGTCGTCCATCATATAGTCCATAAATAACTCAGGACCAACAATCACGTTGTATTGTTTCATGGGCAGATCATAGGGATCACTAGCTGTGTCAAAGTTTTTGCGCGTTCTAACATAATGAGCAATATCTTCAATACAAGGCTCTATGCGCCAGTAATTAATATTGGGATGAGCAGCAGCTTTTTCCTCAAAAACCTTTTCCCATAACTCCCCAATTGCCCCCAGCTTCCGAGTCGGCATTGCTAAGGTTAGGGATCCTCCTTTAGCCAATTTAAAGGAATAGTCAGCTAATCGCTCAACATCCTCTCTGTGATGGGTAATTTCTACTACTGCCTTGCCATTTCCATTATATTCACCGTCGCAGTGAAACAGACCAAAGGTGTTTTCCCTGACTAAAAATATTTCTAAATCATCTAGCTCTTGGGGAGAAAATCTGGTCAAGTCAGCAATTTCAGGAATCCCTTTAATGGGATTGATTTTGTAGTTGTGGTTAACTCGTTCCCGGGCTTTGTAAAGTACTGGTGCTTGTACTGCTCCTCGTAAAATACATCCACCAAGCTGTTCAACTTGTTCGTAGAAGTCGCACATTGCCTCATAAAAGGGCTGATGCCACACCTCTGTTTCTGCTTCTTTTCTCCACTTTTCGTTATCAAAGTGCAAGAAGTTAAACTTAATATCATAGAGTTCTTCTACTGCTTTAAAGCAAGGCAGTACTGCATTAATCAACTCAGTACCAGTTCCACCACCAGCCATTAAGCCAATAAGTTTGGTTGCAGTTGTTGTTGTCATTTATTCTATCCTTTGTTTTTCAATTGTGTTGTTAAAAGATGTTCTAGTCTAGGTTAGTATCCAGGGGGACGTTGAAACAGTCCAGTAACCTGAGTTAATTTCTCGGCGATCCCTAGTAGTTTCATGTCGCTTCCTCGTCTTCCTACAATTTGAATTCCCATCGGTAAACCTTTTTTCGAGCGGGTAAAAGGCATGACCACAGCCGGGTTGCCAGTCAGGTTGAACGGCGTAGTATAAGCACCAATAGACATCATATAGGAAAATTGTTGACCATCTACCTCAATTGGTTTACCCATCGGGCAATGGGGAAAAGCGGGTGTAGGTGCAACTGGAACGAGTAACCCATCCCAATTATTCAAGAATCTTTCTATCTGGTTGATGAAGGTATTGCGCTGGGCAAGAGCTTGGACATACCTTTGTTGTTGAATCACAGATTTATCTAGTTGCAGGGCATCAAATTCCCATTGGAAAATACTGATGTAAGCTTCCCATACTGCAATAAAGTCAAAGTTTGGTGGGCTTTGTTGCTCTAGATAACAACCGATTTCCGTTAAACAAGAGGCTAATTTCTCCATGGCAGCTCTAGTTTCGGCATCCGGAGGAATATCTCCAAAACTGTCTGTCCAGGCAAAGCGATAAGACTCGAGCTTATTTGGCAGTTTTTCTAATACTTCTGAGTGGGTAACATCTTTATCTTCAATCAGTGACAAGCACAGCCGTAAGTCTTCTAAAGAGCGAGCTAGTGGTCCTACTGTTTGTAGATGTCTAATACTTTTTGGCTGTCTTGGTAATTCTGGGATATGCCCAAAAAAAGACACTCGCTGCTCTGTTGGTTTCAAGCCAAACAACCCGCAAAAATGGGAGGGAATCCTGATGGAACCGCCACAATCACTCCCCAATTCCAGAGGTGATAATCCAGCGGCTACAGCTGCTGCTCCACCTCCCGTACTGCCGCCGGGAGTGTAGTCTAGGTTCCAGGGATTGTTGGTGCGACCAAACAAGGGACTATTGGTTTGAAAATCTTCAGCTAACTTGGGGGTATTGGTTTTACCCAAAACAATAGCTCCAGCACCACGCAATCGCGCCACAGCAGTTGCATCTTGCTCGGGAATGTAATTTGCTAAAGGTTGGTAACTACTTGTGGTTCGTATTCCCTTGGTTTCCAAGCAATCTTTAATTGTGATCGGAACCCCATGTAATGCACCCCAACTATTTCCCTTTGCCAGTGCTTCATCGGCTGCTTTTGCCTGTTTTTGGGCACCTTCTTCATCTAAGGTGACGATCGCGTTTAGTTTTTGGTTATGTCGGGCAATCTGAGCTAAATGAGCTTTGATAACGTCTTGGCAAGAAACCTGGCGATCGCGGATAAGTTGGGCTAACTGATAGGCAGGTAAAAAAACTAACTCTTCATCTTTAGCACTGACTGAATTACTCCTATTGCTATCTCGATTGACAGTAGAGTTGCCCGCAGACAAGTTAACCTTGCTGTGTTGGATTTCTTTCATCTGTGTTCCTTGCTAAATACTTAAGCTCAGAATTTGTCGGACATCTTCAAGAGTAATATCTTGACGTTCCCCTAAAGGAACAAGATCGTGCTTGTCGAGACTCTCAATAACTTCTGATATACAGCTAGAATCTAGCCCATAATCTCGCAGACGAGTTGATAGGCCAAGGGACTCAAAAAAATTCCTGGTTGCCGAGATAGCTTGGCTAATGCGTTGCTCGTCATTGCCCTGAGTAATTCCCCAAACTCTTCGAGCAAACTGTAATAATTTGGCACCCTTGGTGTCCCGTTTGTATGTAAGTAAGCTGGGCATTATAATTGCCAGGGTTACAGCATGGTCAAGCCCATATAAAGCTGTTAGCTCATGAGCGATCATGTGAGTAGACCAATCTTGAGGAACACCAGCCCCAATTAATTCATTGTCAGCTATAGTGGCACACCACATTAGGTTAGATCGCGCATCGTAATCAGTAGGAGCGGCTAGGGTTTTTGGTCCTTCTTCAATTAGAGTTAGGAGAATTGATTCAGCCATGCGGTCTTGAAGGGCAGCATTGACTGGGTAAGTGAGGTATTGTTCCAGTGTATGAGTGAAGGAGTCAACTATCCCGTTACTGATTTGGTGTCGTGGCAGGGAAAAAGTTACTGTGGGGTCTAGTACGGAAAAGCGGGGAAATACTAACTCGCTTCTCCTCTGGAGTTTTTCTTGACTGGAACGTCTAGTTACTACAAAATAAGAGTTCATTTCTGAACCAGTCGCTGGCAAGGTTAGTACTGTCCCCAAAGGCAGTGCTGCTGTTAATGGAGCATTGGCAGTCAAGATGTCCCACAAGTCCCCAACAAACGGAACTGCCACTGCGATAAATTTGGTAGCATCAATTACAGAACCGCCACCGACAGCTAACAGGTAAGTTATCTCTTCAGTGCGAGCTAAATTGACAGCATCTAACAGTATTTCCAGCTCAGGGTTAGGGGTGATACCACCGAATTCTAGAACTCTATGTTTGGCAAGAGCAGCTTTGACTTGTTCATATACCCCGTTCTTTTTAATGCTGCCGCCACCGTAGGTCATTAAAACTCTGGCATCGGTGGGAATCTCATTAGCAATAGCTGCAATCTTCCCTTTACCAAATAGAACTTTAACAGGGTTGTAGAAGTCGAAGCAATCCATTGGGTTACCTTCGATAGTGATAAACTCAAACGTTTGGTTGGTTTTGGTTAGGCTATCTATAAACCTAGCTATAATCTACTATCAATAGTCCGAGTCTAGGTTGTCTTTTCTTTTCAGTCTTTTCATGAAGCCAGTTAGTTGTTCAGTTTGAGATTCACTTGATTAACCTTCCCTAATTCGGCTGACTTAGACATATTACACCTTTAAGTTGATTTATAATCTAATTTTGCCGTTATTTTAATAAAATTTAACATAGCCCATAAGTAAGTTTTACTATCACAAAAATTGTGATAGTAAAACTCTACACTTGTCAATACCCTCCCCCAAAATTACTGAATCGATCGAGTGCATCTCAGTTTTGTAAGACTCAAGTTGAAAATTGCCCGTTGAGGTAGGCACACCGATGCTTCAAGACTTGTGGGACGTTACTCTCATCCCACTGAGCCCCCGAAATCTTGATACGCCGACCC